>CABQGZ010001220.1 GCA_902463835.1 uncultured Lachnospiraceae bacterium | reverse complement strand
TAGATTATTTCCGGCAAAAGCAGCAAAAACAATCTTCGGTGGATTTTTTGCAGAAGCTGGTAAATGATAATCTGCCTAAGATGCAGGAGACCTTCATGCTTCATATGATCAGCAATCCGCCTGGAGATAACATGACCGATCTGGAAAAGCGGTTCAGGCAGCTTAAGATTCCATGTCCGGGACCTTATTATGTGGTGGTGATGCTGGCAATTCAGGTTTCCTCCAGAGAGATGAATCAGGATATCATGCTGTTTTTACTGCGGGATACACTGCAGGCAAATATGCTTGCCGGTGGTTTTCGCATGCTGGCGTATCTGGATACCCATTCCCGGCTGAACTGTATCATCAGCGCGGCGGAGCATGAGCCGGATAATGCGATTGAAGAAGTTCTGGCAAAGACCGGGGAGCAGCTTCGCTTTACGGCAGATGTGTCGCTGCTTGCGGGCATTGGTCCTACAGTAGATGAATTGGGCAGACTGTATGAATCACGTTCCGGCGCGCTGACCGCGTTGAATTATCGCTGCATATTGGGGGATTCGTCCGTCATGCATTTCAAAAATATGGCCCGTATGGACATGGTGTTCCATACCAGGGAAAATATTCAAGGGTATCTTTTAAAGCTGTTTCGGGAGAACAATTGGAAAGGTATTTCTACCACCATTGAGAATCATGTGGCAGTTCTGGCATCTTATGGTCAAAAAAATCAACGGACAATACGAAATTTTCTGTTTGAGTACGTGCAGAATATTACAAATGAGGCTCTGCGGCTGGGACTTACCCTGGAGCGCTTTGAAAATTATATTCCCACAGTGATTCGGCTGATGCAGTCGGACGGAGCAAAGAGTGTGGAGGAGGTGCTCAGGCTTACAGAACAGATTCTACAATATCTCAGTGTGCGGCGGACAGGGGAGAGCAATCATCTGATGAATATGGCCAAGGCGTACATTCGGGAGCATCTGGGGGATGAAGACCTGTGTCTGGAGACCGTCAGTGATCATATCGGTCTGTCAAGGATATATTTTTGTAAGCTGTTTCACCAGGTGGAGGGAGTCAGCTTTCAGACATATTTGAAACAGGTACGCATTGAGAAGGCGAAAAAGCTGCTTTTGACAACCAACATGAAGGTGTTCGAAATCAGCAGCGCTGTTGGATTTTCCCAGGCAAAATATTTTGGGTATGTGTTCAAGCAGACGGTGGGCCAAACGCCTGTTGAGTTTCAAAAGCATGGCGCAGGGAATGTTGAGTGAGCAGGGCTGACCGGAGTGTGTGGTCGTACATATATTGGAAGAATGGGGTGGCGTGATGGAAAAGGGAAGATGCGTGAAGCTAAAAAAAATATGGGAAGGAAGATTTGTATCGATACGCCTTAAGATTCTGTGGTCACTGGTGTTGGTATCTGTCTTGCTGGTGATTTTTGTTGCTTGTACCTTCTATCGTCTGGCTATGGATCGTGTTGAGAGAATCGGCATGCGCCTTTCCGGACAATACGTTATATCGGCGGG
>CABQGZ010001219.1 GCA_902463835.1 uncultured Lachnospiraceae bacterium | reverse complement strand
ATGCAGCATTATTAAATGGAGCCGCTGGCATATAACTTTCCGAAGAATATGCCGTTGCAAACGGCTCAAGATAGTCTGCGGTATGGTTTGGAACAGCATCGATTATCATTTTGATTCCATTGCTGTGCGCAAGGTTGATAAGTTCCTTCAGCTTCGCTAAAGAACCAAAATGGGTATCCGTAGAGTAATAGTCCTTCGTATAGTAACCGTGATAACCAGCCTCATCTCCTGTTCTTGCGGTGGGCTAATCCAGATAGCGGTTACGCCAAGGTTTTTGATATAATCCATATTATCAATAATTCCCTGCCAGTCACCGCCTTGCCGGTATTTCAGTTCACCTGGACGATACTCGACGCCTTCTGTTCCATTGTTACTCGTATCACCATCGCTAAAGCGATCTGTTAAAACCATATACACAACTTCATTTCCACCAAATTAATACTCTGTATTATTGGTGACATAAAAATTCCCATAAAGCCATGTATCGGATTCACTTGTTGTACGGTAATTAATAATAATATTATCAGAATCGCCTGTGCTTGCTGAACCCAAGAATGTGCTTGCATAAAACCAGCTTTGCGTAGAAATAGAGTGAACTCCAATTTCGGACAGTGGAACAGCTAACTCAATCGTGCCTTTGCTCGTATCAATACGAGAGTCTGCGCTGGTAAGAACACCGGCCATTTGCCATCCGTTTGTTGATGCTGTGTACTTTGTAATCGTACCAGTGCTATTATCATAGCGGAATGCATATGCAGCCGGATGCCGCAGTGTACTTTGACTAAGCGTATATCCCAAGGTTGCTGAGGTTTGACTAGGATCTGAACAATAAACTGTACATTGGACTCCTGTGTTTGCAATGCTGCCATCGTTGTCGACTCGAATGTAAAGCTTGCTGGCATCATTTGAAATATACAGTCGATCAATGTCCAGATCAAGGGTAGCCGAATCATCAATTAAATCACAATAGTACGGAATATAGTCGTATTGAGAATTGTCAGAGACAGTTAGATCCACCTGCTTATAGGCTCCTGCATTCGCACTGTCTGGATAAATCCGAAGATCCAGGTTCCCGCTGGTCGTAAGGTAAGCGAGAATATATGCTGCTGCAGTCACTGGTTCACTTGCCGTAGAAACAACCGGTTTCTCCGAAATATCACTGACACATTCACCTGTAATCATATATCCAACGCCGGTACGATGTTTTGCCCAATCCAGAATTTGCAGAGATGTTGCTGTATTTCCCTTATATGCGTAACAAATCGCATTCCAGAAGGAAATCTGCGGCCAACTTGGGCTTACTTCGAGTGATTCATCGCCAGACGGCGACCAAGGTGATTCATCAGAATAGTATACGTCATATGCGTAGCGCGCCATGCCGTATTCATCAGAAAGAAGGACATCTTCAAACTTCGCGATGGTAGAAGTTGCCCGACTCGAGTGTATATCTACAACACCCAATGCAAATAAAAGCATAGCTGATGCATCAACTAATCTGTCTGGTGTTC
>CABQGZ010001218.1 GCA_902463835.1 uncultured Lachnospiraceae bacterium | reverse complement strand
GTTATGAACGATGACAGTATCGTTCATAACATGGAAGAATTGTTGCCAATTGCAGCGAGATATGTATAAACGGAGGCGGACATGAAAGGAAAACATAGTATCGTTGTTCGCAACCGCAGAGTCCAGTTTGCCTTGGAGCTGGAGCGCAATATCACAGTGATACGGGGTGATAGCGCAACAGGAAAAACAACCATGTTGGGGATGCTGCGAGATTACGAGGAGCTGGGGGCACAGAGCGGAGTTGCTGTTCAATGTGATAAGCCATGCCGGACTTTAACTTCCCGTGACTGGGAAAGTCAGTTGAGCCGCATGAAAGACAGCATCGTTTTTGTAGACGAAGGAAATGCTTTCGTTTCTTCTCGTGCCTTTGCACAGGCAATTTGTGGGTCAAGCAATTACTATGTTCTCATCACAAGAGAGAGCCTATATCAATTGCCGTATAGCGTAGAAGCGGTTTTAGAACTGCGAACTACAACTCGCCGTGAGAAATGTACTTACAACAAAGCGTATCCCTACTATGGAACGCTTGAGCATGCCGCGAGTGAGATGGATCGTTCAGACCGCATTCTGACCGAGGATTCAAACAGCGTGTAATTGATGGGCGATAAAAAGATATATATCGTTGCAAAAATCTTTGATCAACAGGGCTGCATTGCTTACCGATGCAAGACACTTAATGAGGCGCGTTGTGTACCTGGCACACTGGAGGCGCTGAGAGCGGATGGAGTTCAAATTGTTATTCTGGACTCTCCTGAGATTTATTCTGAGTACGCACCCTATACCTACATTGAGGACTTGAAAGAATTCATCGATAAGGTCGCACAAATGAACCGAGTCGCACCCGTGTTCAGAAAGCATTGAGGAGGCTGAAAGAAACTGCCATAAAAATCGCTTTTATTTTTGGCCGTTCCATGCTATACTGCAAATAGAAAATCTGCGATGAGGAGGGGGATACAGATGACGATTGATCTGGCGTTAGAGAAACTGATTCCGGGGCTGCAAGAGATATATGGAGATTTGATTGACAGCATCGTCCTGTATGGATCTACTGCGCGAGGAACGCGAACAGAGGACTCAGATGTTGATGTGGCAATCCTCCTCCGTGCAGGAGCAACAAAAGCAATGCGAGAGCAGATGCTTGACCTTGTAGTTGATTTGGAACTTGAGTGTGGAAAGGTGCTATCTGTTCTCTGCATCGATTATGATAAATTTGCGGAGTGGAAAGACATTCTTCCATTTTATAAAAACATTCAAAAGGATGGTATTGTTTTATGGCAGGCAGCTTAACGGTACTATCCGCACATCGCTTTGGTCGGGCCAAGGAAGAACTGCAAACAGCGGAGTTGCTTTTGAAAAATGCAAATTTCCGGTCTTCAATCAACCGCTCCTATTACGCTATTTTTCATGCGATTCGCGCAGTCAATGCATTGGATGGATTTGACAGCAGCAAGCATAGCGGAGTAATTGCACACTTCAATCAGGAGTATGTCAAGACTGGCGTGTTTGAG
>CABQGZ010001217.1 GCA_902463835.1 uncultured Lachnospiraceae bacterium | reverse complement strand
AAGCCACCCAGGAGCGGATCATGGAGCTTATCCTGCAGGAAGGGAAAGAAGCTGGTAGGCAAAAAGAAGAGACCGGGGAGCCGCAGATGGCGGAGGATAAAGGAGAGAGATTATGAGAGAGAAAGCGTCATTTGATTTTGTAAAGAAATACACAATGGTCATTGTTCTGGTGCTGGTGGCATCCTTTTTTGCCTGGAGAACCAGCGGAGCGATTCTACTCCCCATGAATGTCAGCAGTCTGATATCCCAGAATGCATATGTATTCATACTGGCTACGGGCATGCTCCTCTGCATTCTGACTGGCGGCAACATTGACCTGTCCGTGGGCTCGGTGGTGTGCTTTACCGGAGCCATCGGCGCAGTGCTTATGATGCAGTTCCATGTAAATATGTATCTGGCCATCCTGATCATGGCGCTGGTCGGAATCTTCATCGGTGCCTGGCAGGGATTCTGGATCGCCTATGTGCGGATTCCGCCTTTTATTGTGACACTGGCGGGCATGCTGGTGTTCCGGGGGTTAAGCAACGTGGTGCTGGACGGAATGACCGTATCCATCAAGGAACAAACCACCTATGTGGAGCTGTTCGGCGGAGGCGCCAATTGTTACATACCGGATATTTTCGGAAAAGGAACGCTGAATGTGACCTGCCTTCTGGCGGGGATTCTGGCAGTGGTACTGTATTTGTTTTTTCAGTTGAAAAGCCGGCGGGAGCGTGTAAAAAAGGGCTTCAAACCGGAGCGTATGTGGATAACGATCGTAAAGCTTACGGCGGTATCCCTGGCAGTGCTGGCCTTCACCTTCCGTCTTGCCCAGCATAAGGGCATTCCAACGGTGCTTATCTGGGTGGTAATCGTGGTGCTGATCTACGGGTACATCACCGCGAACACCACAGCAGGCCGCCATTTTTACGCGGTAGGCGGTAATGAAAAGGCAACCAGACTCTCGGGGATCAACACCAACCGGGTGTATTTTCTGGCGTACCTTAACATGGGCTTTTTGGCGGCCCTGGCTGGTATGGTGACCATCGCCCGTATGACAAGCGCCCAGCCCACCTATGGGCAGAGCTACGAGATGGACGCCATCGGTGCCTGCTTCATTGGCGGCGCCTCCGCCTACGGCGGAATCGGCACTGTCCCGGGCGTGATCATCGGAGCGGTGCTGATGGGAGTCATCAACCTTGGCATGTCCCTGATGGGGGTGGATCAGAACATGCAGAAGGTGGTAAAGGGACTGGTGCTTCTGGCTGCGGTAATCTTCGATGTGGTGTCCAAAAGAGGAGGGAAGCTCATCGTGAGGAATTAATGATTTGACGCAGGAAGGAGAAGGTACAGTTGCGGCGAAGGGGACGCCGCATGGGCAGGAGTAGGGCTTACAAAGAATCTGACGAAGTGCCGCCCCGGAGAAAAGGTGTCCTGATATAGCAACGAGCCCCGCCCCAGTGAAAGATACATGCCCATATCAGACGCGCTTTCGCTCCAGGCACAGACGTAGCGGACACTAACCTCGCAGGCC
>CABQGZ010001216.1 GCA_902463835.1 uncultured Lachnospiraceae bacterium | reverse complement strand
CTCCTGAAAGGTTTCATCGAACTCCGCATCTGACATCAGGAACGGCATTAGGGCAAAGAAGATTGCCGCGCCGTCCCGCTGGCTCGGATGCGCCACGTACTGCTCGATGAGCTCGGTGTTTTTGTCGTAAACGCTTGCCAAAGCGCTGCCGGAGGCTGCATCGAACACCACAAGATGATAGGCATCCGGACCGACGGAGGATTTATACTCCGCCACGCTTTTGTTTGTATCGATCTGGCCGACCGCACCTTCTCCGGTGCCGTTCATGCACCGGCACATGGCGTGGACTGCCTTGATCACAGAACCACATAGCGTTGATTCCGTCTTTGCCCCGTACATGGATGCCACCTTGACCTTCTTATTTGTCATGGTATCAAAGGGGACGGGCAGCGAACGGGAATAGTTGAACAGATTGTTGATTGATACGCTCATATCGCGTCATTCCTTTCTGCAGTGTCACTGCGTGAAATCAATGGTAATACCGGTATCTGTACAGCAGCAGTTCTCCATGCCGTTTCGTTCCAGCTCCCGGCAGATGTCCGGCCAGCTTTCTCGTGCAGGCAGTTCTGCCGCCGTTATTTCCAGCATGGATAGCCCTTGCGCGATGCTCTCGTTGCACCGCTCATTGAGTTCCATAACATGGGCGTCCACCCATTCAAAAGCCAGATACTCATAATTCTCCGGGGGATCGACCTTCTGCGGAGTGTCATCCTCGTTTTCCTCTGCGCCCGTCTCATCATTTTCCGTTTCCGGCATCTTGACTTCTTCCGCGTGCGGGTAGGTCAGGCTGCACACTTGAAGGCCGCGAATCACAACGATCGCTTCACGGTATCCGCCGGCATGGTTGAGCAGGATTCGCACCTCGTTGCCTGTCGCAATATTGCGCATGGCATTAGGCGTCTTCCATACCCATCTGGCGTTGGGGAAATCGGCCGTGACCAGCTCTGTAATCCGCCGCTGCATTGAGCCGAACGCCATGTCCCGGATATCCTGATCCGTAGGTTCTGGGCGAGCAGCCGGAAGCAGAGGCGGGATATTCTCCACTTTTCTGGCAGAGAGAAAGAGCAGTCGCATGGCGGCGATAAAAATACCGAGTATCACCAATAAGAGAATCGGCCAAAGCCTGCAAACAAACAGCAGCAGAGCCAATGTCCCCAGTATGGTCAAAACCTCATAGGCGATGTGGCGCTTGAATTCTTTGTTTTGCATATACTGTCCTTTCTGAACGCAAAAAACGCACATGAGTCCACATAGATACTCATGTGCGTTTTAATGCGCTCGATCCATTTGTAGTTCTTCGATTGATTATTCGTCGAAGAACGAATTTACGCCGCCGAAGGGTTCAAAGCCGGTGAAGTTACCGGGCATCTCTCCGTTGGAGGCAGACTTTGCGGGTGCGGCAGCCGCTCTGGGCTGTTCCCCAGCTTCCTCGGTCTTCTGCTTTCCGCCGCCGGAGGAGCAATACTCAATCTCATCCAGAATGACCACCATGGCGCTTCTTTTTTTATGCGTCGTG
>CABQGZ010001215.1 GCA_902463835.1 uncultured Lachnospiraceae bacterium | reverse complement strand
ATTTGATACAGACGTAGCAATGCAAAAAGTTTATGCGATCTATGAGAAAGGGCGGCAATGTGATTAACATTCTTTTCTTCATCGAATCTCTCTCTGGCGGCGGAGCGGAAAAGGTTTTGCGCAATCTGGTAAATGCGATGGATCAGACGAAGTTCTGCATCACTGTACAGACGTTGTATCCGGAGGACGCGGAAAAATATCTCGCATCGGGGATTCGTTACAAGCATTGCTATCCAGCGAAGAATCGCATCAACGAGCTTTGGATGCGTGCCGAAGCGGCGGCTGGACTGACCTATCCGCTGCGCATCAAGGGTGATTACGATATCGAGGTTGCCTATCTGGAATGCGGTTCTACTAAAATCATGGCGAGTTCTACCAATCAAAAGGCACTGAAGTTTGCGTGGGTGCATTGCGATCTTGCAAAAAAAGCTGATAATCCTGCTGCTTTTGCGAAGGAAACGGCCAAGTATTACCGGAAATATGACAGGGTTGTATGTGTATCAGAGGATGTTCGCCGTAGCTTTCAGGAGATGTACGGCCCAGTAGCAGAGACAGCAATCGTTTATAACTGCTATGATGATGCAGAAATTTTGCACAAGGCGGAAAAACAGGTACCCGAAGAGGAAGCGCGTACCATTATAGCGATTGGACGTCTAACTGCACAGAAAGGCTTTGACCGTCTCCTCCGTGTACACAAAAGGCTGATTGATGAGGGAATCCGTTATCCGCTAAAAATCCTTGGCGAGGGCGAGGACAGAAAAGCGCTGGAAGCCTTCGTGGAACAGAACGGTCTTACTGACACGGTAGCATTGTGTGGCTTTCAAGAAAATCCGTATCCAATGCTGAAAAATGCTGCGTTTTATGTCTGTTCTTCTCGTTATGAGGGGTTCAGCACAACGGTCATCGAAAGCCTGATCCTTGGCACGCCGGTTGTTACCACCGATTGTACCGGTATGCGGGAAATTCTTGGCGACAGCGAATATGGGCTTATCACTGCGAATGATGATGAAGCATTCTATGAGGGCGTCAAGCGGATGCTTACCGAACCGGGAATGCTGAAGCACTACGCAGAGCAGGCTAAGATTCGTGGTAGGGACTTCAAGCGTGAGAAACTGGTAAAGGCTACAGAAGCGTTTTTTGAGAGAGAATTACAGAAGAAGCGAGGAAAGTAAATGGGCGTAAGGGTCTATTACTATATAGTCGTGGCGGTGCTTGGCTTTGCTGTCTTGCTCCCGCAGCACGGCAGACAAAAGAAAACATATATCACGCTCATGGCTATTCTGCACACTTTTGTCTGTGGCTGGAGATATATGTACTTGACTGGTGATCTCTTGAAATATTCCGGGCAGTACACACGAATATATCCTAACAATGGGTGGTTCAGTGAGCAGGTGTTTGATGGGGGACGAAACTTTGGCTTTGCATGGCTGTCAAAACTGCTATTCCTGATTTCAAATGGCAACTTTCAGATACTATTAATCGTGATTGCGGTCGTCACAGAGATTGCCGTTGCGGTT
>CABQGZ010001214.1 GCA_902463835.1 uncultured Lachnospiraceae bacterium | reverse complement strand
ATTTTGTAAACGCCGGGCCAAAAATCCAGCAGCAGCTTTTCCGGCGTTTTGTTCCAGACGCCTTCCGGGAAGAGCATCAAATCTGCCCCCATTTCCAGCACACGTCTGGCATTTTCTGTTGAGGATCTTCTGCTGGCAGCCAATTTCCGATTACACATGATAACACCATTGATAAAGGCGCTTATGCCATCGAAAGTGTTAAAATAGGCCGGCAGACTCCCAAACAGTATGTAGGCGTGCCGACAAGCCAGCACTGTTGCCAGAATATCGTCTTTGAAGCTGTGATTCGCGCACCAGATCACAGGTTCTTCCGGCAAAGCAGATGGCTCGTCAGGATAATCGATACCCAACAGTGCGTTTTTGCTTTCAAATACCTGCCGATGCTCTAGAAAGAGTGGCCCGACAAACTTGAGAATACCATTCAGCCGTCTGCGAAGGCGAACTGTGCTTTCGGATAGTACTTGATCGGCATCACCGGCCAGCAGATATGACATTCGGTCTGCCAGCAGATAAAAAAGCGGCGATGGTTTTGTACTGCCTGTAATATCAGTAAGGCCAGTTATGCTGTCTCCCATCTTATAGCATATTCTTTTCAGTTTCTTTTCTCGCCAACCCATGTACTCCACGCTATCTCTTTCTCCATAAAAAAGCGTTTTCTCTGCTGGGGATTAGATTGTCCAAATGAGCAAAAGCGTCCTTCGGGGTGGTTACGCCTTTGGGCTTGTAAATCAAGCCCGCAATATAGTCCAAACTAAAATACGGCCATTCGCGGAATCTGGCTTCGGTATACTGCTCCCACTCGTCCGTGGCAATCTCAGATCGTTTCGCGGGAACCGTTTCCCAAATTTCATATTTCAGGGTAGCAAGTGTATCTCGCAGATCTTTGATAGCACGAGACTTCTCCGCTACATCGTCGCCATAGGCGTTGATGTCAAAGTTTGCGCCGATATTGACCTTGAAATGCTTCCCGTACTGCTCCGCAGCAACCGGAACGATCATTGCGCCGCCCTGCTTGGCAATGTCCACAATGCCCCAATAGCAAGGGATCATCGGCAGGTTTGGCGTCATGTTCCACGTTCCTTCTGGAAAATACATGAGGTTGCCGCCTTCGCGCAGCAAACCGATCATACGATCTGTGGCAGAACGTCGATCCTCCTTGACTGTTTCATTGAAATAAATCACGCCGTTCAAAGCCAGAAACAGCGCATCCACAATACCCTGCAAGTGCTCGTAGTCGCCGGACAACAGGTAGTAATGGGAGCGGATTGCCTCACTGACTACCTCAATGTCAAACTTACCGACGTGCGTTACTGCGAAGATAATGGGTCGGTCTGTCTTACTCCGCAGGTCGCCAAGAACCTCATGGGTAAAGCCGCCCAGTCTATTCTTGGCGCGGTAGACAAACAGAATCAACGGATGCAGCTTCTGCCGCTGGCGAAGGGACAGGCGGCTGTACCAGCGACCTTCTTCGCGCTTGCGCAGCCGGTAATAGAGCGAGAGAAACGCTTCCCGCCGTCGGGC
>CABQGZ010001213.1 GCA_902463835.1 uncultured Lachnospiraceae bacterium | reverse complement strand
CCAGAAAACCGGAGACTACAGCTGCAATGATCAGTATCACCACCAGAAAATCCTTGAATTGCTCCAGAAACACCCAAAAAATGGATTTCTTTTTCACATCCTGAAGCTCGTTCGGACCGTTCTCCAATAGACGACGCGAAGCCTCCTTAGCACTCAGCCCCTGTCTGCCGGTTCGAAGCTCCTCCAGTACCTGATCGCTGCTTTTTTGATACATGCTTGACATACTTTTCTTCCTCCTTCTTTTGCGTACCCGATGCCATTGCTTTCTCCTATTTCGCCAACCTCTCCTGCTGCTGTCTCTCTGCAGGCTTTGGTCTGTCCGAAATACAAAAGCGAGGCTCCTGTTGTACGCTGTTTTAGCTACAACAAAAGTCTCGCTTCTTCGTTGCGATCCGGAGTCATCGATGTTTCGTTCCTCGTATTGACGTAATCGCACACATCCTGTGATGCAAGCTACTCCCTTTTGATATTTTAAGAATATCACCAACGGACTCCTTTGGCAATAGTGCTGGATAATTCTTTGCTGAATCTTGACGCATCTGAACCTTGTTCATACGCCGCTACCAATGTCCCATTTTCCCGCACGGCTCTTTCGGGTCCGTCCGCACAGTCCCTACTCCGCCAGCTTCCGTGTACAGGTCACCGCAAGCGCCCCTGGCCCAATGTGGCAGGATACGCTCAGAGACAAAGGATCCAGTATAATCTCATGGCCCGGGAATGCGGCCATCACTTCCTGTTTGAATTCCAGCGCCGCGTCCAGATTCTTTGTGTAGGCCATGTCAATCCACATCCTGGTTCCCTGCGGATCATGGAAGCGCTCGGCCATATCATTCCGGATTGCCTCTATCATAATATTCTTGCCCTGTTTGGCAGTTCTGGCTTTCGCAAAAGCATCCAGCTTCTCTCCCTGAATCTGCAGTACCGGCTTTAGCTTCAATAAGGTTCCAAGCGCTGCCGCTGCAGGTGTGATTCTGCCGCCCTTTTTCAGATAATACAAGGTGTCCAGCATAATATAGATGCTGGATTCAAATTTTACCTGTTCCAGACGTTCCTTGATCTCAAGAGCACTCATACCCCGGTCTGCCATCCCCTTGGCATCCTGCACGGAACGCTTCTGGGTAATGGAGATGCGCTGGTTATTCACCACCTGCACCTTTCCTTCATATTCCTGGGATAAGGCCATGGCTGTCTCACAGGAGCTGCTCAGGCCGCTGGACATAGGAATATGCACTACCTCATCGTATTCCTCCAGCAGCCGATCCCAAAGTTCTGTCACATCTGCTACTGCCGGCATGGAGGTAGAGATATCTGCTCCCTCCTCCAACCTGGCATAAAACTGTTCCTGATTCAGATCAATATCTTCAAAATATGCCTGTCCGTTCACAAAAAACGGCATCGGCAAAACATAGATTCCTGCTTCCTGGGCCTGCTGCTGAGTGAAACCACTGTTACTGTCGGTCACCACTGCTACTCTCTTCACTCTGATATCCTCCTGGCTGTTACTATTTACATTATTATGTGC
>CABQGZ010001212.1 GCA_902463835.1 uncultured Lachnospiraceae bacterium | reverse complement strand
CGGGTGTTTCGTATCGCTTATATTATACAGTAAATTCAGTGGTTTTGTACAGTAGCTAAATATTTAGGTGATTAGCGGCGTTAAATACGGTTGGTGTCGGATGACCTTTATTTGCCCGAATTATTCTTTTCGTACATGGCGATGGCAAACTCAAGCATCTGTTTTCCGGCTGAATCAGAAGCCACTTCCTCAAGCTTTTTTGCAAAATCTTCATCTGCCAGAGAGATTGTCACTTTAGATTCAGAATCCGATTTGCCAGAGCGACTAAGGAACTTTCCAATCGCTTTCGCTGTATCAATTCTTACGCTGTCCTCCGGCGTTTCGTAATAGTCCTGTATCGTACTCAACTGACGATGGGCGGTATCCTTAGCCAAGCTCACATAGTCATGCCTGTTATAATCAAGTTTTTTTGTGATTGAGAAATGCCTTAGGCTATACAGGTCTACTTTTGGAAGTCCTAAAGGCTCATAGAGTGAACGGAACATATCATCGGCGTATTGTGAACTGATATGCGTACCATCCTCGTGAGCAAATATCAAATCATCATCAATGTAGCTGTCTCCTGCAAGCTGCTTATGCTGATTCTGAACAAGCCTATAATCACGGAGCATGAAAATGACTTCCGGCGCTATATAGATTCTGTCCGTCTTTGCTTCGATTTCCTTTTCCGTCTTGGTAACATGAAAGACCGCACGTCTTTTTGCATCCGGTCGAGTGCTGCGAACTTGGTCGAATACTTTGAGAATCCCCCGACCATTTGTTTCTTTAATAAATTTCTCAGTGCGGTAAGTCAACTCCTTGTAGTTACGAATATAGGACGGTTCATGCTTGTCCTCATTATCGTATACATCAGACCATGTTAAGGCAAGACATTCTCCAATACGGCTGCTCAATGCCACCATAAGGCTGATTAGAAGCTTGAGCTGTGGATCGGAACAGTTATCATACGCAAAATTAAACTGTTCTTCTGTCCACACCTCACGCCTGCTTGACTTCGGCTGCTTTACAGTCACACCCAACATGGGGTTTTCTGTGATAAGCTCCAAATCATCCGTAGCGTACTTAAATGCTCGGCTGATGATTTTCTTGCAATCATAAACAGTACGCTGTGATACCCTTGCCCCATTTGCCTTATGATTCCCGTTGGCTTGCGGTAATTGAAGCATATCCTTGAAGCCCTGTCTCATATCGACACGGGTTATTTTCCATATAGGGAATGAGCCAAACACAGGAACAATGTAATTACGAATCTTGCCGATATTCGCTCTGTAAGTGCCCTCGTCCCACCCATATCTGTCTCCGATGGTATGTAGATACTTGGTATGCTCGGCATAGGCATACAAGAGCTGTTCAACGGTCTCTATCTCCGTTTTATCAACTTTGGAAGCTACCGTTGTGCCCTTGGCAGCCTTATGTTCCTTTTCACGGAGCAGAAGATAGGATACGAACTGGTTTTTCGCACGTTCGTTATTCACTGTTTCGGTGGTCTGGTGTTCCTTACCCTCGGAATCAAGATACCCGTA
>CABQGZ010001211.1 GCA_902463835.1 uncultured Lachnospiraceae bacterium | reverse complement strand
GTTTACAAAATCATTGTCGTCTGCAACAATGTCTGTCATGATAGTTTCATCTGTAGTCAGCTTGAGCATAATATCCTTTACAAGACTGGCGTTGTCAGTTCCGGTTGCTCCGCAGATCCAGGTGCCGCCCCAGAAATAGCCCTGGGGACCTTCGGTGACTGCCCATCCGCCGTTGTAGCCAACGCTGCCTTCTGTCTTGGCGGACATGGAGAAGTCAACAAACCATGCCGGTCCAAAGTAACAGAATACATCACCTTCCGGGAAGAAGCCTTTGGACCAGTCATCGCCCCATAGCTCATAGGTGCCGGTCTGGCCTGCATCCACCATTTCCTTGGAAAGCTTCACCCAGTTCATGATGTTATCGTCAATATGTATCTTTCCATCCTCCACCCACTTGCTTGTTACATTGTTGGAGAAGGTACGGTAGGTGTCAACTGCGGAGGAAGTGATGTGATAACCTTGGCTCTTTAGTTTTCCTGCCGTCTCCTGGAAAGTCTTCCAATCAGCCACATATTTTTGAATGTCATCGGGGTTATCCGTTCCGAATACGGTCTTGGCAATGTCTCTCCGATATACAAGCAATCCCGGGCATGCCTGCCAGGATACACCCTTCAGATCTCCCTTGGAATCCGTTACGATATCCTGGGTATATGGGTACTGATTCTTAAGATCTGCTTCCGTTATTCCCAGATCAGAAATCTTCATAGCGTAGTCGGTGTCAATATATTTTAGCGCGTAATCTGCTTCCACCAGGAAAATGTCAATCTTATCATCTGCCTTTGCATCCGCCTGGCGAAGAAGCGCCTCGTCCAGATTCTTCTGATATGCATTGTCCTTGCTGGGTGTGGTGTTCCACTTCACAGTCACGTCACCGATGGTTCCGGTGGTTCCGTTCACCTCTTTGTATCCGGGATAATGATCCTTGATACGATCCTTGAACTCTTCATTCCAGCAGTAGATATTTAAGACCTTGCCCTCGGCCTCCTGCTGGGTCTCTTTGCCCGGTTCCTTTGTGGTGTCCTTTGGCTCTGTCCCTGTTCCGGCGCTGCCGCAGCCTGCCAGCATAGTGACGATCATGGTTGCTGCAAGAAGTGATGTTAATACTTTGTTCTTCATGTTGATTCCTCCCTTACATTTTTGGAATTGCTTGTTTTTTGTTTATTGATACCTTACTGTTTTACCTTCAAACACTTCTCCCTCTACAGTAATCTGTTGTATCACGGTGGTCTTGGGCTTTTCGATCAGCCCGATCAATTCTCTTGCCGCAGCTGCCCCGATCCGCCCGGTGTCCTGACGCAGCGTTGTCAGCTGCGGTTCCAAGTGCCGTCCGATCCGAATACCGTCATACCCGGCGATGGAGATATCCTCCGGGATCCGAAGTCCCCGCTCCTTGATGGCATTGATTCCGCCAAAGCTTGCGAAATCGTCTGGATAGAGAATGCAGGTAGGCGGCTTGGGCAGATTCAGAAGCGCTTCGGTACTTACAAAAGCTGCTGCCGTGTCACGGTAAGCTGCCTTTCTGACATACA
>CABQGZ010001210.1 GCA_902463835.1 uncultured Lachnospiraceae bacterium | reverse complement strand
CAACCCAACCGCTTCACTGATTTTTCGATAGCTCGGCCAGCACTGGAACGTCTGGCGATCCTCGCAGAACAGCAGATATCCGTCGGGCAACAGAATAGACGGTACGCTGCGCAGCTTCTTCAGAGGTGCTTTTTTCCGTAATCTTTGATCTTTGATTGCTGCGGCGCAATGAAAAATGCTGGAGTCTCTGTCCGTATGAAAGTTTTGATGTCACATCAGAGATGCAGGAACAGTGCCGGCGTGTGCTGGACGGTGAACCTACCACAACCGATGCACTAATACAGCTCCCAAGTGAACGTGAACGCCAGAGCCTCTGTAACGCCGTGGCTTCCACCTGCATAGAGGGTGTTGAAGTGACAAAGCAGATGGCAAAAGACTGCGTTCGGCTGATGCGCGGCAAGGTGTCAGTTGGGATATTGTTGAAGATCTGTTGAAAAGGCCACTATTAACTAACTCACCGAACAAGTAACCGAAATCGCTTCCATGGTATAGTGTGGTTGCTTGACATGTCCGCCATATTGCGCTATAATTTTCAGAGTAGCCCACTCTGAAAGGAAACATCACATGAGAAATAGAGCCGATTTTGAAAATGACCCTCTCATTATAAATGCTATTCAACGCGGTCTTATCGAGATTCATGGGGACCGAATTATATATAACATTCACCAAAAGAAATCTTACAATTGGTCTGATTCGGAAGAATGGGTAAGGGCACGAACTGTTGCATTTTTGGTATTAGAAAAATCGTATACACCACGTAGCATCCGTACTGAAGTCATTGTTCCGAGAAGAACCCCGGAAGACCTTGCGGATGTGGTCGTTTATAAGGATGAACGCTGTCAAGAGCCGTATCTTGTTGTCGAAAACAAGAAGGAGAATTTGTCGCAAAAGGATCGCAATCAAGCAATTGAACAATTATTTGGGAATACAAATTCATTAAGAGCTCCTGTTGCGTTGTTTGACAGTTTCGGTGAGTCTGTTTTCTTTGATGTTGCAAACTACCCTCCCACTGAAAGAATTGAGAATATAAAGGGAACCAGAGATGTTGTTCCGGTTCAATATGGACAGATTCCGGAATACACATTTATTGCTGGTCCTGGAAATAATGACGTTCGTGCAGCAAGTGCATACCAGTTAGAGTCGAAAGTAAAACGAGCCCATTCAATTATTTGGGCTGGAGGTAAACGAGATCCGCTCTTGGCTTTTGATGAGTGGAGCAAGCTTATGCTTGCCAAAGTTGAGGATGAGCGGCACACACCCAACAATACTCCGCGGCAATTTCAGGTTGGCACAAACGAAACCTATGTAGCAGTAGCTACCAGAGTTCATGAATTGTTTAAGCAAGCTTGTTTGGCCGATCCGACTATTTTCCCTGAACTGATTACTATTAATCTGTCTGATAAGAAAATTGTCGAGGTTGTTAAAGTCCTGCAGGATATATGTATCACAGATACCTCAGTAGATAACATTGGCGCCGCATTTGAAATATTTTTTGGTTCTGTTTTCAGAGGAGAACTTGGCCAATATTTTACCA
>CABQGZ010001209.1 GCA_902463835.1 uncultured Lachnospiraceae bacterium | reverse complement strand
GCTCTTCCACCAGGGACTGCATATTGCGGTAGCTCTTTACATTCTCCGCATGTATCTTGTCCGCCAGCTCTCCTTTTATCAGATTCAGCTTTCCATCAAGCTCACGCTCTGTGCCGCCCAGCTTATTCAACAGATCGCTTCTGGCACCCTCAGTCTTATCCAACAGCTCCTTTTGATTCCCCTCCAGTTTACTGCCTATTTCCTGCTTCATGGTATCCAGTCCTGATTTCAGCTCCTCCGCGGTACTCATGGTCTTAAGTACCTCCTGCAGGCTCCGGTTCAACGCTCCCTGCTCCTCCACCACCTTTAGAAGCTCCTGGATCCTGTTCTCCTTTATCTCCAGCAGCTGTTGCTGCTGTCTCGTTCTCTCCTTCAGTTCATCCAGCTGTCTCATGAAAAAATCCTCTCTTCTCAAGCTCTCCAATTCCCTTTCTCTCTCTGTGTACGTACGCTTCTGCGCCTCCATAAATCTCCCAAACACATTTGCCATATGCCTGTCCTCCCGTATTCTCAAACGTTCTCAATCTGCCAGTCAATGGGTTCCACTCCATGAGTTTTCAGAAATTCATTGGTCTGGCTGAAATGCCTGCATCCAAAGAATCCCCGGTATGCTGACAGGGGACTCGGATGGGGCGCCTTTAGGATCAGATGCTTTGGATTGGTCAGCATCGGTATCTTGGACTGCGCAGGGCGGCCCCACAACAGGTATACAATAGGCCGGTCCTGGGCGTTGACCGCGTGGATGATGGCGTCTGTGAATTGCTCCCAGCCGTGGCCCTGATGGGAATTTGCCTGATGGGCGCGAACAGTGAGCACCGTATTCAGCATCAATACACCCTGCTTGGCCCATTTTACCAGATAACCGTTGTTGGGTATGTAACAGCCCAGGTCATCCTGCAATTCTTTGTAGATATTCTCCAGGGAAGGCGGAACCTCCACATCCGGTTTTACAGAAAAGCACAGGCCATGAGCCTGACCGTCGTTGTGATAGGGATCCTGGCCAAGGATCAGAACTTTCACCTGGCTTAACGGGGTCAGATGGAACGCATTAAAAATGTCATCCGCCGGGGGAAATATCTTTCTGGTGCCGTATTCCTGCCGTATGAAATTGTACAGCTGCGCGTAATAGGGCTTCCTGAATTCCTGCCCTATGGCGGGCAGCCAGTCGTTGGTGATCATTGCCATGGCTTTGGCCTCCTTCTTTTGTAGCATTATCTTCTCACAGATACCCCACGATCCGCAAGATAATTTTTAAGCTCCATGATTTCCAATTCTTTGTAGTGGAATAAGGATGCGGCAAGGGCTGCATCCGCTTTTCCCTCGGTCAGAGCTTCATAAAAATGTTCCTTGGTTCCCGCTCCGCCGGAGGCGATTACGGGGATAGATACATTCTCTGCGATCTGGCGGGTCAGGGTGAGGTCGTAGCCTGCCTTAGTGCCGTCACAGTCCATGCTGGTGAGAAGGATCTCGCCGGCGCCCAGGGCGTCTACCCTGCGAGCCCATTCTATGGCATCGATTCCGGTGTCGATGCGGC
>CABQGZ010001208.1 GCA_902463835.1 uncultured Lachnospiraceae bacterium | reverse complement strand
CTTTCAAACGGCTCGTCTGCCATATAAAATCCATCGATTATCCCATCATATTTCTTCAAAATATTTGTCATATTTTCCGTAAAATAGTCGGTCTGATTCGTATGATTCCGAATCCACACCTTCAGGCCTGCCTGATCCAGATTCCGGATGGATGCCAGATAATCGTTCCGGATGGTGAAGGTGTATGTCTGATCCAACACATATTCTGTATCGCCAACCTTTAGGGAGGAACCTGCCTTCAGAATATACTGGTCACCGGTATCGCAATAATCATTGAAGATTGGATTGCAAAATACCGTGCCTGCGTTGGTATCATAATAGAACTGAAACCATCCTATGGTTTGCGCTGTTTCCACCTCCAGCTTATGCCCATTCTGTCCTAACGCAAAATTGCTGTAGCTGCCATCGGCGGGAAGATTCGTTTTTATCTGAATCATTGTTCCGTTTGTGTAACCGGTGGGCTCCAGTGTCAATACCTTTTTGCCTTCCGGAACGGTTATGGAACCGCTTCTTTCACACACCACCTGATATGCATCGACGCAGGATCTTTCGGTATAATCCTCCGTTACCAGAGATGTATTAAAGCCAAGTGCCTGATACTCTTTTATTTTTCCCATATCCCGACTGTCCACCGGGATATCAGCAAAAGTGATAAAATCATCTCCGCCCTGGAAACGCAAGGAATCTAAGAGGTACTCGTCTGTCGCCATGATGTTATCATCCCACTCTGTAATACCGAGAATAATTCTGCGCAGGCGCATCAAATCCCAATGGTCTATCACGTTGTCTTTTACAATATCGTTCAGCTCTGTTACGGCAAGGATTCCTGCCTGTGCCTTTTTCATTAGTATAAGATCGACTACATTTACAACACTGTCCTCATTTAAATCTCCTACTATGGTAGCGGCTGGGGTTGTTATTGTCCAGCCTGATCCATCATAAGTAAACGTATAGTCCTTATCCAGGGCATATTTCTTGCCGTCCGTAAAGCCAAAGATCGCCCCCTTGGGCAGCACATAGGTCTGGCCCGCTGCAAAATTGTTATTGAAATGGAAAGCTAATACAATTGTTCCGTCTACATCATGCATCCCGATCCAGCCAACCTGCTGGTACTGATTCCCACCCTGGTCTATCTCACATCCATTGGCAGATGCAGTAAAATCGGCCAATGGCGTATCTGCCGGAAGTTCTGTATTCACCTGAATCAGATTTTCAGCTCCATATCGATAGTTAAACGTAAGTGTGCCAATCTCTTCCGGTGGAGCAACGGCCTCCATCGTCCAGTTTGCACCGTCATAGGTAAATGTATAATCCTTATCCAGTTCATGCCTCTTTCCGTCTGTAAATCCAAATATTGACCCCTTTGACAGCACATAGGTCTGACCTGCTGTAAAACTATTGTTGAAATGGAAGGTCAATACAATGGTTCCGTCTACATTATCCATCCCGATCCAGCCAACCTGCTGGTACTGATTCCCGCTCTGGTCTATCTCGCAGCCATTGTCAGATGCGGTAAAGTTGACCAGAGGCGTATCTGCCGGAAGAT
>CABQGZ010001207.1 GCA_902463835.1 uncultured Lachnospiraceae bacterium | reverse complement strand
TAGAATAAGTTCTTTGTTCCAATCTCCATATTCATTTTATCGTTTTTTACTTCCCGATCAAAACCGTCTTCCCTTCAAAGGCGAAGCCGTACTTGCGGACCCGTTCCACTGGGATTCCTTTTTCCAGCAGAACTGTCTCATACTTCTTGTCTTCTATCTGTTTTAAAGCAGCCTGCACCGTGTCCTCAATAGACTTCTCTTTCCTGGTATCATAGACCTTGAATTCCAGAATGACTGCGTCCAACTCCGTGCGCAGGGGCTCCAGCAGAACGTCATACCGTCCATAGCCGCTCTCACGGTTGGAGGTAATGGCGTATTTTCCACGCAGCTCTACCATGAGGCCTAATACAAATCCATGATAAAAGCGCTCTGGATTCACTGCTTCCGACGGCTTCTTCCCGGCGTCAAAGGAACTGAATGTGGCAAGTGCAATCTGGTTCATAAATATATTCATGCCATCCACATCATCCAAAAGCAATGCCTTGATAAAGTCATTGTACTCATCCCCCGCTTTCTGGAACCATCCTCTGACCATATTCCGGAACATGAGCTGCACCTCGCGGTTGGTAAGGGCCAGTTCATATTGTGGCTCCTGATCCTCCGGGACATCAATATACTCCTGGTAACTCACCACTTTCAAATATCCACTGGCCAAAAGCAGACTCCAAATGGCTTCTGCATTCCCGTTCAACTGATTGTATACAATCTGCTCATCAATCGGAGTATATAGATGTTCTCCCTTCAACAACAGTTCAAAAGACTGTTTTACTCCTCGTTTTCCTTCTCGAATCAGCTTGCTCACCAGACTATTGCCGCTGGTGTTGGCCCAGTAAGCAGAAAACTTCCCTTTCTCCAGAAAGTTCAGTATGGACCATGGATTATAAATGTCTTGAATCCTCCCAAATGTAAATCCATCGTACCACTCCTTCACCTGCTGTTTTTCACTTCTTCCCATTTCATCCATGGCATCAAATACCTCCTGCTCGGTAAAGCCAAAGCAGGCTGCATATTTGTCCGAGGTCGTTGTCACCACTTCCAGATTATTCAGATCCGAAAAGATGGACTCCTTGCTTACCCTCGTGATGCCAGTCATGATTCCCCGCTCCATCCAAGGATTGGTCTTAAAGGTAGAATTAAATAAGTTTCTTGTGAATCCCACCAGTTCCTCCCAGAAGCCATCCACATAGGCTTCCTCCATGGGCGTGTCATACTCATCCAATAAAATGATAACCTTCCTTCCATAATGCCGATACAAAAAATCCGACATCTGATACAAGGAAGAAGAAATATCCGGGTTGCTGACCTCAAAGGCCAGAATCCTGTCATAATAGGCTCTGTCAGCGTCTGTCAGCTTTTCACTCTCTTTCAGGAAAGAAAGCTTGATATAAAGATTCCGGATTATCTCGCAGAGCTTTGCCCGCATATCTGCGTAATTCGTTTCCTTCACTCTTGCAAAGGACAGGCTGATCACCGGATAGGTTCCCTGCAAAAAGCGATACTTTTCCTCCTGCCATATAGACAGCCCCTCAAACAGATCTCCTCGCCC
>CABQGZ010001206.1 GCA_902463835.1 uncultured Lachnospiraceae bacterium | reverse complement strand
CTTTACAATACAGTAATCCGATGTGGTGAGCGTATAACCGCTGATCTTGCTCACATCATCAATGATGGAGCGCACCTTGGCGTAATTGGGACCTACATCAATGACAATTCCCACAAGACCGCTTCCTGCTATGACGTTCATATCACGCTCAATGCCGTCCTTTGCGCCCTTGTCAATGAGAAAGGTGGAAAACCAGTTCCCGCCGTCCTTGCTGATGACTCTGGCGCCGACTTTCTCATAACTGGGATATTTCTGATCCAGTTTCCAAAGTTCTCTCAAGTTATCCAGTTCCGTCTGCTCCAGCTTTACGGTATTCAGATCTGTGGTAAGCTGATCCACCTGGCCTTTCAATTCTTCGTTCTCTTCCATGAGCTTCTGCATGGACTTAAAATAGTCTAATTTATCTGAGAACCAGCTCCCCGCCTTGTTGATGCCCTTCTGCATGGGTACAAACACATATCCGGCCGCAGTATTTAACGGTCCTCCCGACAGATTCAAGGTGAAGGTGATAAAAAGTGCCAGCACGCACACACCGGTCAGAGTCAGCAGCCAGTATCTTGTGTGTACCGTAAATCTTGATTTACGTCTTGCTTTCAATATTCCTACCTCTATCTAAAAATTATTGTTTTCATACTGAATGCCAGTCTACGGTACTTCTCCTCCGATACGATCCGGTTCAAGCCCCGCACAACGCTCTCCTCCGGGTAGTCACAGGTGTTGACCCGGATATTTGTGACCTGTGTGAAAAGCTGATCCAGACAGGCAATCTTGGAAGCACCGCCAGTGAGATAGATGCCGGACTTGATGATATCTCTTGCCAGCTCCGGCGGTGTCTTTTCCAGTATCATCTTGATGGAGCTTAAGATGCCGTTCAGATTCTCCTTGATGGCCTCGTAGACCACAGCGCTTGAAATCTCCATCTCGATGGGCAGACCGCTGACCACATCGCGCCCGACGATCACCGCGTTCTTGTCCGGCCCCTCCGGAAAGGCGTATCCAAGCTCTTCCTTCAGATAGCAGGCGGTCTTCTCACCGATCACCAGGTTAAAATTCCGTTTGATATAACTCATAATGGACTCGTCCAGCCGCCTGCCTCCAAAATGCAGCAACTCACTTAAGACAAGGCCGCCCAGGGAGATCACAGAGATCTCTGTGGTGTCAGCGCCGATATCCACGATCATATAGCCGGTGGGAGAATTCACATCCAGTTCCAGTCCCACTGCCGCAGCGATGGGTTTTTCGCAGAGCAACACGCTTTTGGGACGGAATCCGCTCTTGTAGAACAAGTCAAAGAAAGCCTTCTTCTCCACTTCTGTGATATCGGTGGGTACAGCTACGATAAATTCCGCGCCCTTGATATGGGTCTTGGCATACTTTTCCAGAACCTCCCAGATCAGCGTCTGCATATGCTCGTAATCAGCAATGACACCGTTTACTACAGGAAAAGACACCTGGATGGACTCCGGCGCTTTTTCATACATGGCATAGGCGTCGTTTCCAAAGGCATAGAGCTCGTCCTTTCCGACAATGGCAATTGTATTTTTCTCAT
>CABQGZ010001205.1 GCA_902463835.1 uncultured Lachnospiraceae bacterium | reverse complement strand
CAGGGAGACACAGGACTGGCGGGGCGTAAAATTGTTGTAGATACATATGGTGGATTCACCAGACATGGCGGCGGAGCATTTTCGGGGAAAGATCCGACAAAGGTTGACCGAAGCGCCTCTTATGCGGCCCGATATGTGGCTAAAAATCTTGTTGCTGCCGGAATCGCTCATCAGTGCGAAATTCAGATTGCCTATGCGATTGGCGTTGCACAGCCTGTTTCTGTCTCCGTAAATACTTTCGGAACAGAGATTATTTCGGACGAGGCAATTCTGAAATTGATAGATAAATATTTTGACTTGCGCCCGTCCTCTATTATTAATGGGCTGGGCCTTAGAAAGCCGATTTATAAACCGACTGCGGCATATGGGCACTTTGGGAGAAAAGATTTACAGCTCCCTTGGGAATGGACAGATAAAGCCACGGTGCTCCGTAACGCATTAGCAGAAATGCAGAAGTGAAAGGAGAAATGATATATGCACTACACAGGAACTATTTGGAGGCCGCCTTATGAGGCATACAGTGCGCTGATTCAGGTGACGGCTGGCTGTACTCACCATAAATGCAAGTTTTGTACCCTTTATGAAGATGTACCCTTTAAATTCCGAATGTCTCCGCTGGCTGAGGTTGAAGAAGATTTAAAGGAGATCAGCCGCTATTATCGCAACGCAAAGCGAGTTTTCTTTACTGGCGCCAATCCTTTTGTTTTAAGTTTCGATAAACTGAAAACGCTGGCAGAGCTGGTAAAAAAGTATTATCCAAAGGTTGGCTCAATCGGATGTTTTGCCCGCATTACTGATATTACACCAAAAACAACCGAACAGCTTCGGGAGCTCCGTGAGCTTGGATATAACAGCCTTACTATCGGGGTAGAAGCTGGCGATGACGAATCCCTGTCCTTTATGCACAAGGGATTTGGCACAAAAGAAATTATCAGGGAGTGCAAGCGGCTCGATGAAGTCGGAATGGATTATAATTTCTTTTATCTTGCCGGAATATATGGTACTGGCAGAAGTGAAAGCGGCGCGAAAAATACCGCAGAGGTCTTTAACCAGCTTCGCCCTAGAATTATCGTGTCCTCCATGCTCACGATCTATCCTACCTCTGAATTGTATCAGGAAATTCAAGCAGGGAATTGGACGGAGGAAACAGAATTTGAAAAACTGCTGGAATTAAAGACCTTGATTCAAAATTTGAAGATTCCCACCTACTTTGCAACAATGGGCGCTTCAAACTGTGTCAACGTCGAAGGGCATCTGCCAAAAGACAAAGAAAAAATGATCCGTTGGATAGATAAAGTGATCGGCTCCGTTGACGAAAAAGAATTAAGGAGATACCGTGAAAACCTGCGGCATCTTTGATCCTTGCTGTGTCCTTCTTCCGTTTGGAATAAAATCAAATAACGACACGAGAGCCAGACTCAAAGACGCAGAGCAGAACTTGTGAAAACAAGCTGCCCTGCGTCTTTTTGGCATCGGAAAGGACTTTCTATGAATTTTTTGAAATCTATTTTGGGGAGAAAAGAGCAGCGGGTGCGTTTGGATGCCTGATGGC
>CABQGZ010001204.1 GCA_902463835.1 uncultured Lachnospiraceae bacterium | reverse complement strand
GTCCGGATGATATTATCATTAAGACGGAGGGGTGTGGTGTGTGTGCAGGTGATCTGAAATGTTATCATGGCGCTGCCATGTTCTGGGGCGATGCAGTACAGCCGTCCTGGGTGGAGCCGCCTTTTATACCGGGGCATGAATTCCTGGGGCACATTGTGGCGATTGGAGAACATGTAAGAGGCTATGAGCTTGGTGAGCGAATTACCGCAGATCAGATTGTGCCCTGTGGAGAATGCAGATTCTGTAAGAGCGGAAGGTACTGGATGTGTCAGCCCCATGCTACGTTTGGATTTCAATGTGGGAATAATGGAGGAATGGCGGAGTACGTCAGATATCCCAAGACGGCAGTGATCTCAAGGGTACCGGAAGATCTGCCGCTGGAAAAAGCGTTGTTGATTGAGCCTTATGGATGTTCCAAACATGCAGTGGACCGGGCACAGATTAAAAATGAAGATGTGGTTGTCATCTCCGGTGCAGGGACGCTGGGGCTGGGGATGGTTACCTATGCAAGAATGCAGAACCCGGCGAAGCTGATTGTTCTGGATATGCAGGACAACCGTCTGGAAAAAGCGAGAGAATTTGGTGCAGATCTGGTTATGAATCCGGGAAAAGAGGATGTGACGGCACGAGTTCTGGAGCTGACAGACGGTTACGGGTGCGATATCTATATTGAGGCTACTGGACATCCATCCAGCGTTCAGCAGGGAATGAACATGATACGAAAGCTAGGCAGATTTGTAGAGTTTAGTGTTTTTGGACAGCCGGCAGTGTTGGATTGGTCCGTGATTGGAGACCGGAAAGAGCTGGATGTACTGGGCGCTCATCTGAGTCCTTATTGTTATCCTTTTGTGATAAAGAATATTGCAAATGGCAATTTGAAAACAGACGGCCTAGTGTCTAACGTGTTTCCCATTGAAGAATGGGAGAAAGCCTTTGCACATGCCAGTGGAAAATATGGGGATCTTAAGGTGGCGATTACATTCTGACCTACATAGAGAAGTTTAGCAGAAGGAGTGAGAAAATGGGAGAGATTATCCTGAAAAATATTGATAAGACATTTGGGACAACGAAGGTGCTGGAGGATTTAAATCTTACGATCAGAGAGGGCGAGTTTGCTGTACTGGTGGGAGCATCCGGCTGTGGAAAGACCACGCTTTTACGCATTATCGCAGGAATCGGTCCGGCTACTTCCGGGGAACTTTTCATCGACGGCGAAGAAGTCAGCGATCTGGCACCCGGGAAGCGGGACATCGCCATGGTGTTCCAGAATTACGCTATCTACCCCAACATGACGGTGAAGGGCAATATTGAGTTTGGCCTGAAGAACAATCATGTGCCCAAGGCGGAGCGGGAGCGGCTGATTGCGGAGGTGGCCGAGAGCGTAGGACTCACCCCCTACTTGAAACGTAAACCCAGTGCACTGTCCGGCGGACAGCGTCAGCGTGTGGCTCTGGCCCGTGCCATGGTGAAGAAGCCCAGGGTATTTCTTATGGATGAGCCCCTGTCTAACCTGGATGCCAAGCTGCGGGTACAGATGCGCAGTGAGCTCATTGA
>CABQGZ010001203.1 GCA_902463835.1 uncultured Lachnospiraceae bacterium | reverse complement strand
TACGATCGTCACACGTTCGTTCAGCCGCAGATCTGCCATATCCTCACAGACTTTCTTCGCCATGCCGAGGCTGTGACGCTTGCATCTGCTATAGCATCCCCTGCCGGTATACACACGGTAGAAAGTGAACCGTTTCACATTTCCGTTATACCAGCTCTCCCACTCCGCTATTTTTCCGTAAAAAGAAGAAGGGAGCGTATTGATTCCCTTCTTTCGAAAATATTGAAAAATATTCAATTTCTGTCCTCCCTTTCTTCCTTTGGCAGGAACCGCTTCACCCTGTTCCAGAGCCCCATGACCAGATACCTCAGGGCATCGAGGCAATGGTCGTGCTCTTTTACCGGTACTTCTCTGCCCTTTTCTAATAGTTTCCTGTCGTATTCATATAAGCCAAATTCTTCGATCAAGTGCTTCTGCTCCGGCGATATCCGCAAAATCCCATAAGTCAGCAGTTTCTGAACCCTGGCAATCCCAAGTGCGACCTCATTCTGTGCATCCTTGAAATGTATGGCCAGGCCTCTCTGTCGGCAGGTTCTCTTGATTTCTTCCTGCAGTCCCCGTGCCGATGGGTCTAAGTACAGGTAGAAGATGTTGCAACCATATGCCTCTTGCAGGGATTCCACGAAGTCTGCAAAATCAGCCGCATACTTTGATGGTGATTTCTGCTTTCCGGTTTCCCTGCTCGAATGGTAGTACTCCTGTAAGCCATCCAGACGGCACTGATATTCGTTGATACCGCAGGCCTGATTGGTCGTTGCGTTCTGCTGTCCGTAGTCTGCCCCGATGCCGATCAGGTTATATTTCTGTCCTTCTTCCGGCCTGCCTTTGTGCCGTCCGGAAAACATATAATAAATCAGTTCATCAACGCCGATACACTCTCCCAGCCATACCCAGCTGTATTGTTTTTTATCCAGACGCATCATAGTCTCGGCAGTCTCGATCAGGTCACGCCCCAGCCATTCTTCCGGTACATCCCTGTAATCTGTGTGGATGTGGATGCAGTCCGGGCGTTCTTCCATCTTCTTCAGCCATTCCATGATCGGGGCATTCGGGTTCTTGGGTGGATTGAACAGGTAGATCATCTGAAACCCGGAACTGTTGCCGCGGATGAACGTTGCTTCAATGTTCTGCAGTTCATCTTCTCCTTCACCGTCCTCAAAAAACTCTGTCAGCTCGTCCAGGATGACCAGTTTGATCGGCTTGTCCTCATCAATGATACCTTTGGTATCGTCAATGCCATCTGATCCGGAAAAGTATATGGTCGAACCGTTCTTCCGGTAGCTAATCTCCATCGGTGACTTTGTGATCCGGAAGCGGTTCTTCGGTATTTGCAGTCTGCCAATTCCACGAAGCATTTCTTTATACACTGTTTTTCGCAGTTTGTTGTGATGCTTTCGCAGCACCACCACAGATCCGTGGCTGTCCGCTATGATCTGATAGTTGGCACGGATTGCCACAAAACTGGACTTTGTGCCGGCCCGCCCCGATGTCAGGATAATGTGCCTGTACTTCCTGCTATTGAACGCCGGCAGATATTTCGGGATCACAATATCAG
>CABQGZ010001202.1 GCA_902463835.1 uncultured Lachnospiraceae bacterium | reverse complement strand
ACACAGAAGAATAATTCTATTGGCGGCGTTTGCCGCCTTACATAATTAAATTCGATAAAGGCTGATTTTCTTCCAATTTGCAGGGAATCCCATTGCACGGAGCAGTTCTTCTTCTGAAATATGCGTGGTGGATTTCAGAAAGCTGTCGATTTGTACCGTCAATGTACGCTTGAATTTCAGAAATTCCTGCTTTGGCAAAAGGTATCGGAAAGCAATCACAACAGCCAACATGTCGTTTTTACCACATTGATACAGACTGCGTTCTTTGGGAATGCCTAGTTTAGAATGAAGTGCCATATCAGGAATCGCATCCTTGGAGCGATACGAAAAAAGCCGTTCATTATGCGCACAAACATTTCTGAACTTGGTCATAACTGTAAGGAACTGACCCAACTGTTTTTCATTTACATGAGCGAAATTTTTGCTTACCTTGCTCTGCAAGCCGAGCGGAAAGAAAAAGTACATCTTGGAGAGCGTGCCAAACGTCAGAGCGTTTACCAAAACCCAAAGCGGAACGTTGTGATAGGTATTTCGCTGGTAGGCTATGTAGGAGTGCTGCGTTGTCAGAGTCAGCTTTTGCAGTTCATACACCAATCGGTCAATGCCTTGTTGGTGTTTCCGCACATAGTTATAGTTCGTTTTCAGAAGATATGTGCTTTGGGCCTCTCCGTACTTCTCCGTAAAATAATAGGAAAGCAAAGAACGGATATGCCGCTCAATGTGCAGAAGAAAATGAAGAAATAGCTCTCGCAGAGCTTCGTCAAACTCATACAAAGACACAAGTTCTTCAAAAGCCGTTCCATTCTTGTAAATCTTTTGCGCGGGAATGCGAAAAAGATGCTTGTACCCACTAACAAGCGAATAATAGCCGACCTGTTGCAGTTTGCAAAGAGTTTTGGTTTCATCCGTGATTACAATGTGTTTTTCATCGCGCAACTTGATAAGCTGCTGCTCATACGTCAAAAACGGCTTCGGCATTTTTCCATCCTCACAAAGCACTCTATAAAGAAAGGAGGCTCCTATTGCTAGGAACCTCCTTCTAGGCTGTGGGCCTCACAAGTATCCACAGCACGATCACTGTATATAGTATATGCTCAAACTTTCCAAAAGTCAACCGGCATTTGTTGTGGCTACATAGATTTTGAGTTTTAGGGGGGATGTTTATTGTCTTATCAACTTGTGGTCAGCGAGAAACCCTCGGTGGCGATGTCCTACGCCAAAGTCCTCGGTGCCACCAATCGTCAGGATGGCTACCTTGAGGGCAACGGCTATCTCGTCAGTTGGTGTATCGGTCATCTGGTGGAACTGGCACCGCCCAATGTTTATGATGCCAAGTACGTCAAGTGGAGCATCGCAGACCTGCCCATCGTGCCGCAGCAGTGGCAGTATCTGGTGTCTGCCAGCACCAAAAAGCAGTTTGGCATCCTGCAAAAGCTGATGCACCGCCCGGACGTAGACAGTATTGTGAACAGTTGCGATTCCGGACGGGAGGGCGAACTGATTTTCCGCTTGGTGTACCAGCAAGCGGGCTGTAAAAAGTCCTTCTCCCGCCTGTGGC
>CABQGZ010001201.1 GCA_902463835.1 uncultured Lachnospiraceae bacterium | reverse complement strand
GTTCCAGAATCCTGCGGAGGAACGGACACGGCAGTTTCTGGGGCGCTTTACGAAAGGGTAGGGAGCAGCTGCTTATCAGACGCGAAAGGAATATCCACATATTAGATACAAAAGGGACGCCCAGAAGAAATGGGCGTCCTTTTTTTACTTCATCATTCGAATTCTTTTTTCTCCAGTTCCCAGATATGAGGATCTCTCCGGAAAATGATACAGGTAAATACTCCGATCACACCAAGGATCAGGAATAATACAGCTGCTCCGGTTCCTTTGCCAGTGCCAAAGATGGTTACCAGCAGGCTTGTCTCTGTCTGCAGTTCCATAAATGGCTCAAAAACCTGATCTACCAGGATTCCGCCCAGGGCATAGCCGATGGGAATGGTAAAAAACTGAAGGGTGTTCCTGGCGGAATATACACGGCCCTGCATGGCAATAGGTATATGACTACGGAACAGGACATCCATATTGGCATTCATGATCGGAATACAAATCCACCCCAGTATACCACCGATACACCAGATTGGCAGAACTCGCCCGAAAGCCAGGAAAAAATTTTCCGTGCTCATGGAGATTAGCAAGGTGTTGCAGATGACACGCACTCTGCTCTTTGGCTCTGGTATCATAGATGCCAAGATACTCCCTGCCAGAGTTGCTGCCCCGATGACTCCATTGAGGATTCCAAGAGCCGTATCTCCGCCTCCTGAACGGGACAGAAGCATAGCAGGCAGCGCCGCATTATATATGGAGGCCGTAAAGTTGATTGCGGCCAAGAACAGAATCAGATCCAGAATCCCACGGTTCTTTTTCAAATAAGACAGCCCTTCTCCTGTCGCTTGTAAGATGCTGTGCTTTTCCGACTTTTCTATCGGAACCTCCGGTATTTTTACAAAAAACAGCAAGGACAGGAATGCGATGCCAAATGTCACCAAATCTACTGCAATAACTGCTCCCAGGCCAAACAGCGTCAGAATGGCCGTCGCAATGACCGGTGTCAGGATATTCACCAGCGAATTGGACAGGGAACGCATGCCGCTAACCTTCTGATAATGGTGTTTCGGCGTCAGCAAGCTGATGGTCACGTCAGAGGCAGGCTGCTGCACACTTCCCATAAAACCATTCAGCGCATTGATACCGTACAGATGCCAGATCTGAAGCTGACCTGTCCAAAGCAGGAATAATACCCCGACCGTACACACCGCCGCAAAGCTGTCACTTACCAGCATGATGACCTTCTTATTCCATTTGTCGCTGAGTGCTCCGGCAAAAATGCTCATAACAATATACGGTACATAAGAGCAGACGGATAGCAATGCCGTGGAAAGAGCCGACCCCTGCTGCTGATAGGACCATATGATCAAAGCAAAACTTGTCATGGAACTGCCCAGCAAGGACAGCGACTGGGTGGACCATAGTATCAAAAAATATTTCAGTTCTTTTAAAGCTGTATGTAATTGTTTCATTATGACTTTGCTCCTTTTAATCTCTATTTTTTCAAAAATTAAAATGCAAAGTCCAGATGGACGAAAAATAGCTCCATGCGCCTTCGTCCTCTCAGACCTTGCATG
>CABQGZ010001200.1 GCA_902463835.1 uncultured Lachnospiraceae bacterium | reverse complement strand
TTTTCTTCTTTTTCTTCTCCGCCCCAAAAATATCGCTCTCAGAGATCACCACAAACTTCAGATCCGGGTACTCAAAGCCCCGCTTCAGCTTGCCGTAGGCCACCATGATCTCCCCCGGCTGCACCAGGTGGTCGTAGTCCTCCGTGTAAAAGCTGTTCAGTTCCTCCTCCATCAGATCCTGGGCTAATCTGGACGCTCTGGTGCGGGAACCGGATAAAAGAATCACCTGATATCCATTCTTTTTGTACTGCTTCAGATCCCTCACCAGTAATTCGAAGCTGCTGTTGTAGGGGTTCACCGTCCTGGAAGCGATGTGGAATCTCCGCTTAATATCCAGGACTCCCACCTTCTGATCCAGGGTGGACAGCGCCACACATTTTCCGACTCCCATGACTGCAGCCACCGCTTCCTCCGAGACAACTGCATCGATCTGGCCAGGCAGCACATACCCTTTTTCCAGGCGGTGCTCCATACTCTCGGAAAATTCCAGCCGGGTAGCCCTTCCCTGTTCCAGGCACCGGGCTGGTTCATCCAGGAATAAAATCGTCTCATCCGGATTAAAATAATCCAGAAGTGAGGATGTCTCATCGAAAAAGTAGGTAATATAGCTGTACACATTGGCTGTTTTCTGCAGGCTTTCCAACTCTTCCGTAAGAGCTTCCACACTGCTCTTTACCCGGTAAGCCTCCTCCGTCTTCATTTTCCTTCGGAAAGTCTCATAGATGCTGTCGCTTTCCTTTTTTATTTTTGCAAGCCCCTTCTCTATGCGCTCCTGGTCAAGTACCACTTCGCTGGCCGGGTAGATGATGGCCTCCTTGAGGTTCTCGATGGAGCGCTGGCTCTCCAGGTCGAAGCTTCGGATGGAATCAATCTCATCCCCCCACAGCTCGATACGCAGCGGATTCTCCTCTGTCAAGGGAAAAATATCAAGAATACCGCCCCTCACAGCAAACTGACCGCTTGCCTCCACCTGGTAATTCCGCTCATACCCCATGCGTACCAGCTCCCGGGAGACCTTCTCCAGATTCAGGCTGTCGCCTGGCCGGTATGTCTTTCTGCTTTTCGTAATGACAGAAAGAGGTACTAAGCGATCCATCAGAGCGTCAAAAGTCGTGATGATGGTGGGATGCTCCATAGTCAGTATGGCCTTCACTGCAGCCATCCGCTGACCGGTCAGAAGATTTCCCCGAATATCAGACTGGTAGAAGAGGATGTCGCGGGCCGGATAGTAAACTGCGTTTTTATCAAAAAACCGGCAGCCTTCGTACAGCTCTCTGGCTTTTTGCTCACGAAAAGTAACAATGATTTTGCTGGCAAAACCATTGTTCAACGCATAGATCAGATGTGGTTTTTGGGCGTCAATGCATCCGGTTACCTGCAGGATGCCCCTTTCCCTCTTTAGCGCCGTCTCCAGATCCTCGTATTCCTTCAAGGACTGCAGGGGCCGTACAAAAGTATTCATGTTGTTACCTCTAATTATAGCGGTTCATGGCTTTATCCACTTCCCCGCGGATCATAAGGGCAGCTTCGTCGGCTGCGTCCTCCATGGCTTCTTCCACGGA
>CABQGZ010001199.1 GCA_902463835.1 uncultured Lachnospiraceae bacterium | reverse complement strand
AGGAAGTCATAAAAGATGACGGTAAGGAGTATTACTCTCTTACCGCCATTTTTTTGTTTCTATTTCAGACAGATCCTCGGCAGCACCCCCAGGAAATGTCGGCCAATCTTCTCGGGGTCCATATCAAGCACCTGAGACGGATTGGTGTCCTTTTCTGTCCAGCGCACAAAGCGCTCTTTGCAAAGCATAAAGTTATGGTAGATATGAGTATCCTCATCCATTTCATCAATCTTATCTTCCTACAGGAGAAGAAATTGGTTGTTGTCTGATTTGATGGGCTTCAGCTTAACCTTGAATTCCTCGTCGCAGTATTTGTTGTGTAGATACTGTTCTTCGATTTCGTGGTAGCAATCATCATTTTTGCCCTCACTTCAATCGATATCTTTTTCCCGCGCCCCGGCCGATGATGTCAATCAACCCATTTTCATTCATCTGGCGGGAAAGCAGGTAGGCTCTTGTCTTTTTGATATTCAGCAGCTCCTGCAGATCTTCATCGGTCATTTCGCCATACTCCGCCAGATAATCCATCACCGTTTTCATCTGGGGAGTGATGGCAGCAGTAGACTTGCCGGTTGTTGCCGGTGTATCCTCGTTTGCAGCATCGGTAGCATTCATGTTGGGCAACACGATTCTGAACGCATTGGTCGTTGCCTCAATGCTGGGCTGTACAGGGCAGTTTTCGTACAGCTTGAAAATGCGGCGAATACCGGTGCCATAGCTTTCAATCAGGCGCAGGCGATGGAACACCTCTGCCAGCTTTTTGTTCCTCGGCTGAGAAACACCGATGCGAATATCCTCGGTAGAAAGGCCGGAGAGTAGACCGCCAAGAGAGATAAACTCCATTTTGCTGTCGTTTACATTGATGATAATACTGCCGCTGAAGCTGTAATCCCGATGCACAAGCGCATTGAGCAGGGCTTCACGAATGGCTTCCTCGGGGTAGTCCTGCTTATCCGTGCGAACAAGTCCTTTGATCGTGGAAACAGTCTTGTTGCACAGAGCGAGATAGTTTACCACATCCTCAAACTGCTTGAACACAGACCCGCCGAACTCCTTGCTGTCACGGAACTCTGTGCAGAATTCATCCTTGAACACGGCAACTTTGATCGTGTGATGGCACTGGTCGGAAAGCAGCAGCGCAAGGTTGGTGTAAATATCATTCTGTGTAATACCCAACGCACGATACTTCTCAACGGAAAACTCTACGCCGTACCGTTCAAATGCGGTTTCTGCGGCATGGAATGTTAAATCTTGTTCCAAACTGCGGGAGTCCTCATAACTGTCTCCGTCCGACTCCTTGATCATCTGACGAATCTGCTCGGGAGATGCCTGAACACTGGATGTCCCCTGACGGACATAAACACCGGCAGGCTTCATACCTTTGGATTTCAGATAGTAAGGCTTATAGCTGCCTTCGGCAACCTCGATCTGAATTACCTTATTATCCTGGAGGACATACCGCACGAACATGGTCACATCCGGTGCGATTGCATCGCGGATGCCGTTGGTCAGGCGCGTGTAGGTTTCATCCACATTATCAATGCCAATCCTGTTGCCCTTATCATCAATA
>CABQGZ010001198.1 GCA_902463835.1 uncultured Lachnospiraceae bacterium | reverse complement strand
TGTTTCCTTCGGCAACATCCTTCTCTTTTGCAGCATATTAGCCCAAATAACATTTCCCTCTGCTTCAGTAATAAGTCCAGAATTCATTGCCTCAATAAGAATATCGCCAGTGGTAATATGTTCCAGCCCGTACTTTGTAACATACGGCGAGATATCTCTCAAATTATTACTGGCTAGAATGCCTCCCCGCTCCTTTACCATTGCTATTCCAGCTGCTTCTCCTCTACCAATAACTCGCATCCCCGTCTCCGGCTTTGTAGTCATCTGAACATAATCATGGTATTCGGCTGAATCAACAGTCATACTTTCCACGACAAGATCACCATTATTTTTCAATGCGTCAGCCCTTGCCAGCAAATGCGGAACCTTCTTCAATTCATCGTATACCTGTGCCGGTAAAATAATACGCCCTGCATAAAGCTGTGCCAATATGCTCTCACCACGCACCCAAAGAAAGGCCGACAGACAATCTGTATCGAAAAAATATCCATCAGTCAATAATCTCTCCCCCCGTCTCGCTTTCATCTCCAAATGCAATATCATCCCGATAAGCCTCTAACAGTAATTCATCGATCTTTCCATACGAAACCAATTCCTTCTCCCGCAAACTCTCCACCTGCTTCAAGTAATATCCATAAGTCCGTTTCTGCATTTCAATCGGTGATGGTCTGTAGAGCTTATCGTCATACCCCAGCCCCCTGGCAATCGATATTACTCCAGAACTATATGCTTCCAGCTCATTCTTGGTCAGATACCCCTCCGAAACCAATCTCCACAACATTGCCAGGTGACTCATGCCAAAGCATTGCTCCAGCTGTATAACATTCTGCAGCGATAGAGTTTTCTCTGTACAAATCTTCCTTACCATCTCTCTTAAAGATTTATAAGGCGCTATAAAGTAAGAGGCAAATTGATCCGCATTCTTTTCGACATCGTTTGTTGAATCAAATCTTTTTGAACAAACATTGAAGCCAGTGGAATCATCATAATACAAATGGTAAAACTCGTGCGCAAGAGAAAACCTCTGCCTACCATATGACATCGTTGAATTAATTGCAATCAGTTTAACCTTATCGTTCGCAACACACATTCCACTGATATTCTCTCCCAATGGATAATATACAATGGTCAGTTCTCTAATTTGGTTTGCCAACGAAAATATATCCACCGGAGAATTGACATCCTCTCCCAGTGCCTCTCTTAATTCCTGCGCTTTTGTATTAAGATCAAGTCTATCAATCATTCGCTTCCTCCAGCATCTCCGCCATAAACCTGCTATTAATAGCTATTCTCCCGATATCCGCAATCACCTTCAGATCTTCCTGACTTACATCTCCTGCCCTGTATGAGAACCGGATAGGGGCCTTCTGCATCGGCAAATGTCGACAGGCTGTAACCATAAAGATTCGCAAGATTTTCCAATTGGTCAACCGTTAGATTTCTCTCACCTGTCTCAACTTTAGATATAAAAGTCTGGGTTACATCCAGATACGCAGCAATCTGTCCTTGTCTCAACCCAGATTGCTCCCTCAATGTCTTTAATTTTTCATATATTTGCGCCATAATTGCCTCCTCTTTTCCTC
>CABQGZ010001197.1 GCA_902463835.1 uncultured Lachnospiraceae bacterium | reverse complement strand
CCACCCAGGCTTTTCAGTTCCCGGACGCTTTCCAGCAGCGTGACCGTATTTCTGGCAAAACGTGATATGCTTTTTGTAATGACAAGGTCGATTTCCCCGGCACGGCAGCTTGCCAGCATTCGTTGAAAGCCGTCCCGCTGGCTCTTGGTGCCGGTGATGGCTTCGTCACTGAACACGCCACAGTAAAACCAACCGGAGTGAGATTGAATCAGGCTGTTGTAATAGCTCACCTGCGCGGAAAGCGAGTGGAGCATCGCGTCCTTTCCGGAAGAAACGCGGGCATAGGCGCAGACGCGCAGCGCCTTCGGCTGCATGGGGATCTGGAAATCGACCCGCTCTATGACTCTCTCCATGTCGTTCACCTCCCTTTGGTGTGTGACATATTACCTCTGAACGCACGATTTATCCAGCCATTTCAGCGGAATATACTGCACGAAGATATCCCGTACTTTTTGGCGATGATCGTATCAATTTCAGCGTACTCTTCCTCGGAGATCAAGCCCTTTGAGAGCATACGCCGGGCGAGCGCCATCACCGCCTGGTAAGCCATCTGACGCTGTTCAAAATCAGGCATCGTGTGCCTCCTTCCTTCTGGCATCCGCGTAGCAGGCACGGCTGCAATATTGTTGTTTGGGCTTTCCGTACCGCTCGAACGCTCTGCCGCACCATACACAGGTCAGATGCTGCATCGTTTGACGCTGGAGCAGCTCCGGATGCCGGTTCCACCACATGGACCGGCATTTGTCCGAACAAAATTTCTTTTTCCGCACCCGCGGCAGCTGTTGGATCGGGTTGCCGCATTGCAGGCAAAAAGCGTCGTACATCTTTAGCCGCTGCCTCCGGCAAAAGGATTTCACGGTATTGACCGAAATGCCGAGTTCTGCGGCGATCTTCTTATATCCAAGCCCGGCGTCCTGAAGCTCCAATATCCGCTCCTGCTGTATCTGTGTCATCCTCCTGCCCTCCCAAAAGTCTTTCATAATAGAGCCACGCGGAGAACAAAAACTGAGGTTCCATAAAAAATAAGCCCTTCACGAAAAAAATCGTGAAGGGCCTTAACTGAGGGTTAAGAACCTGACTCCCAGTATGTTTACTTCTGAATCATATCGTGATACCGTTTAAGCATCACGCAGAACTGTTCACGGGTGAGATTTTCCCGCAGCTTAAGGTTACCGTTTGAATCCCCAAGCAGAAGGCGGTTTTCCAGCGTCCAGTTCACAGCGTCCTTCGACCACGCGGCAGGGGTGTTGTCCAACGATGCCGGAGACTGACCGCCGAGAGCCGCCGTGACCTTGGATGCCAGATCACCCATGCGGGTATACAGCCAATCGCCAGGGCAGGATTTGTTCGCAAACCATCTGTGGACGGTCAGCACCATCTCATCCGGTGCGGGCGTATAGCCGAGCGTCTTGTCCTTATTATCCAGCCAGAGCAGCCTGGTCTTGCCATTGCGTTTGCAGATGTCGGCGCAAAGCTCAATGAGCCGCTGATACACTACATCCTTGAAAGCGTAAGGCTCAGCGGTATCACTTGCGCACTCAATGGTCACGGCTCTCTGGTCGTTGGCAGCGGAGGACGAGCACCAGG
>CABQGZ010001196.1 GCA_902463835.1 uncultured Lachnospiraceae bacterium | reverse complement strand
CGTCTATACTTAAAGCATAACCGCTGGAAACGTTACCGGAAACGTATTCAGAATGGGAAACCAATTCAAACTTATCTTAAAAGGAGGATGTACTATGAAAAGAAAATTAGTATCCATGTTACTCGTAACCGCAATGGCAGTATCCATGCTGGCCGGCTGTGGCACCAAAGATGGCAGCAGTACTGGGGATGGCAGCAAGAAGCCGGACGCCAACGCAGGAAAGGTGTATTATCTGAACTTCAAACCGGAGCAGAAGGATGACTGGGTTGCTTTAGCCAAGGAGTATACCAAGAAGACCGGCATACAGGTTGATGTGGAGACAGCGGCAGACGGTACCTATGAGCAGACGCTGAAATCCGAGATGGCTAAGAATGAGATGCCCACCCTGTTCCAGGTAAACGGCCCCGTCGGTCTGGCAAACTGGAAGGACTACTGTATGGATCTGTCCGGCAGCGAGATTTACAAGCACCTGACAAGCGAAGACTACGCGCTGAAGGATGGCGACAAGGTAGCAGGTATCGCATACGTGATCGAGACATACGGCATCATTTACAACAAGAAGATATTGAACGACTACTGCACCATGGACAAAGCGGTGATCAGCTCCATCGATGAGATCAACAGCTTTGCAAAATTAAAGGCAGTGGCCGATGATATCCAGGGAAGACTGGACGAGATCAACAGCAAATTCGGATATAGCTTAAAGGGTGCGTTTACTTCCGCAGGTATGGATAGCTCCTCAGATTGGAGATTTAAGACCCATCTGGCAAACCTTCCGATCTACTATGAGTACAAGGAAAAAGGAATCAACGCTACGGAAGCCATCGAGGGAACGTATCTTGACAATTACAAGCAGATGTGGGATCTGTATATCACGGACTCTACCTGTGAGCCGGGACTTTTGTCCAGCAAGACCGGAGATGAGGCGGAAGCAGAATTCGGACTGGAGGAGGCAATCTTCTTCCAGAACGGTACCTGGGAGTATGGCAATCTGACCAATCCGGATAAAGGATATGTGGTGACCGCAGATGATATGGGAATGATGCCCATCTACATCGGTGTGAAGGGTGAGGAGAACCAGGGACTTTGCACCGGCTCCGAGAACTACTGGTGTGTGAACAGCAAGGCATCTGAGAAGGATCAGAAGGCAACTCTGGACTTCCTGAACTGGGTGATTACCTCCGACGAAGGCCGTGACGCTATGGCAAACAAGATGGGATTCACCACTCCCTTTGATACCTTTACAGACAAATATGCTGCGGACAACTGCTTTATCCGTGACGATGTAGCTTACACTGCAGCCGGAAAGACACCGGTAACCTGGAACTTCTCAACGATTCCTTCCGAGAGCTGGAAGAATGGAGTCGGAAGTGCGCTGCTGGAGTATGCCCAGGGCACTGGCAAATGGGATGCAGTGGTAACCGCATTTGTAGATGGATGGGCTACCGAATATCAGGCGGCGAAACACTGAGCGTTGCAAAAAGTTTAGAAAAAGACAAGGGATGAGATGCGAATCGGGGCGGGCAGAGACTGCAGCCCGTCCCGATTTTGGCACACGTCAAAAAGTCTGTAGGAAGAAAACAACAGAC
>CABQGZ010001195.1 GCA_902463835.1 uncultured Lachnospiraceae bacterium | reverse complement strand
TATCTGTTTGGGGATATCTACGATTGGGCTGGTCAGTACCGTGTGATCAACATCGAAAAGCGTGAACGGCTGCTCGGTGGACGCAGCGTGTGGTATAGCAACGACGAGAATATTGCCCGTGATTTGCATGCGGCATTTGAGGCGATTCACGCGAAGCGATGGGATACATTTTCAAGAAAAGAGTTTGCCCATGAGCTGACATTGAGTTTTTCTAAAATCTGGCAGACACACCCGTTCCGTGAGGGAAATACCAGAACTGTGGTCATGATGATGACATTCTTCGTAGAAGAACATGGCTATTATATGGATCAGGAGTTGATGGCACAGAGCGCCGGTTATGTCAGAGACTCGTTTGTCATGGCTTCCTTAGATCAATTTTCTGAGTATGAACATCTGGAGAAGATTCTGCTGGATGCCATCTGTGACGAGCCCGTCGAGTACGATCCTGATCTGCCGGACAACGACAGTAAGGAACAGATACCGGAGCGATATCGGAAATACCAAAGCGAGAAATATTCACCAGAACCCCATTATCAACGGGAAGAATAACCGAAGCGGACTGCATCGCAGTCCGCTTCTTCATACACAAATTTCGGAGCAGAGGCACTGCTCCGATTTTCTTTCAGGAGGACTACTATGCCCTACATTCATTTTACTCAAGAGCAAAAAGACCTGGCAGCGAGGACGGATCTGGAAGTGTTCCTGTGGAGCCGCGGAGAAAAGCTGCTGCCATCCGGGCGGGACAAGCGTCTGAGCAGTGACCACAGCGTCACCATTCGCGGCAACCATTGGTTTGATCACGCAATGCACGAAGGCGGCAACGCCATCAGCTTCGTACAGCGTTTTTATCATCTGGGCTATGCCGACGCCGTGTCGCTGCTGCTGTGCAATGGACAGGTCTATGAAAAGCCCTTGCCAACGCCACCGAAAAAATTCACCCTGCCGACCGCCAACGGAAATATGCGCCGTGTGTTTGCCTATCTGACACAGCATCGACGCATCCACCGTGAGGTGGTCTCTTTTTTTGCTCACGCCCATCTGCTTTATGAGGATGCGGCGCATCACAACTGCGTATTCGGCGGCATGGATGAAAAAGGAACAGCCAGACACGCGCACCTGCGGAGTACAGCCAGTCAGGGAAAAAGCTTTCGTCAGACCGTGGAGAGCAGTGACGCACGGTACAGCTTTCACTTCGCGGGCGGCGGCGAAGCGCTCTATGTGTTCGAGTCACCCATTGATTTGCTGTCCTACATCACCCTGCATATGAATGACTGGCGGACGCAGAACTATGTGGCTTGCTGTGGCACGACTTTCACGCCGGTGGAGCAGATGCTCCGCACCTACCCGCAGATCCGGCAGGTGTATCTTTGTCTGGACAACGACGAGGCGGGGCACAATGCCTCAGAACGGATGGAGGGCTATCTCCGTGCGGAGGGCATCTCCACCATGCGGCTGGTGCCAGTGCGGAAAGATTGGAACGAGGATCTGTGCGCGGAACAACCATAAGGGCCGACAGAACTTGTCGGCCCTTATGTTCATTCATCCAGCATCAATTGTCCATCCAGCGCTTGCTGTTTTAATCGCTGAAGC
>CABQGZ010001194.1 GCA_902463835.1 uncultured Lachnospiraceae bacterium | reverse complement strand
CGACCAGCATCGTAGACGGCGTACAAAAGACGATCCTGCATATTTCACTGCAAATTAAGGACGCCATGCAGATGGCAGACGAATACGGCTTCACCGCACAACAGAGGGAGATGCTCGAAGAACTGCTGAAGCCGGACTACGATGACATTTTCCTTTCTCTGATCGGTGATTACCAACCGGACGGAGCGCCCATCGGCCCCGTCGATATTTCAGACATTCAAGGCACACTGCCGGATGATCTTGATCCGCTGCGCGAAACCATCGTTTTGACAGCGTATCAGCTGCTTGGAAAGGTGACGTATTTCTGGGGCGGCAAGAGTCTTGTTCTCGGCTGGGACAGCCACTGGGGAACACCGACAACCGTTACCGCACCCGGCAGCGGCTCAACCGGCAAAGTGCTTCCATTCGGATTAGACTGCTCCGGCTTTGTAGACTGGACATTCTATAACGCTACGAATGGCGCGTATCTGCCCGGACGCGGCGGTGGCGCAGCCTCGCAGCATGGGTATTGCACCAACATTGCATGGTCAGACGCGCTGCCCGGCGATCTCGTCTTTTATGCGGACGACAGCCACGTCGGGATCGTCTGCGGCTACGACAGCATGGGCAATATTCTCGTCATCCATTGCTCCGGCGGTCAAAACGGCGTAGTTGTGACCGGGCGTGAGGGCTTTGCTGTTGCAGCAAGACCGGATTTGTTTACGGATTAGCCTACATTTTGAAACTGAAAATCAAGACGGAAACGAGGTGGAATATGAACGATACCATCACAGAGATCAACAAAGACACATTCTGGGGATTGATCCGGGAGGCGAGAGACTCCTGTGGTCAGGATATGTCTGCCATGGTGTGGTATCTGAAGGGACGCTTGGTATCCATGGGGGCAGAACAGGCACAGAACTTTCACGATATTACGCAAGCTTACGAAGATCTCGCGTACAAGTACGGCCTGTGGGATGCTGCCGAAATCATAATGGAATACGGCTGCAGCAATGACGGCTTTATAGACTTCCGTGCATGGCTGATTGCGCAAGGAAAAGAAGTCTATCTGGCTGCGCTGGCGGACCCGGATTCGCTTGTAGAGGTCGAACCCTACGGGGATTGCAGCTTCGAGTTGATGAGCTATGTGGGAGAGTATGCCTACAAGCAGCTCACCGGCAAAAGCGCCTATGAGCAGACCGACCAGCGGAAATACAAGAAGCTTGTGGCAGAACTGAAGCAGGACATTACCTACAAAGACGGCATTCAATTTCCCAGAGAGGGTGCGGAGCTGAAACAATTCCTGCCCCGGCTGTGTGCCAAGCATCCAGACCGGTGGCGCGAACCACATTGGAATCTCGATCTGAAAGTAGTGCGAGAACTTTTCTATGCAGGGAAAGTGCATGATCACCAGCAGGTTTGCAAAAAGGCAAACCGGGGTCACGGCGGTGAGGCTAGATAATGAATACAGGTGCAAAGGCTTGCTTGTAAAATGGTACAATTTGCTTCGTTTGTGCGGCGTTCTTTGTTGGCTCTGGTGAATAGCTTTCTTTCTCGTTTCCTGCGATACTTGGCGTACCAAATCGAAAGGAGACTGCAATGGAAACAAGAA
>CABQGZ010001193.1 GCA_902463835.1 uncultured Lachnospiraceae bacterium | reverse complement strand
CATATACTTTTGTCAAGAAAAGGATATTATTTAGAAAAAATAGTAATAGTTCAATGGAGAGTAGTATGAAAAGAGAAAAACCGTATAAAATCAGCGTGCAGAGCGCCAGATGGTACAATGAAGAACAACCGGCAGAAAGTATGCGGTTTATCAAGGAGTGTGGGTTTGAGGCAATCGATTACAGCATAGACAGCCTTTTTCGCCGAACCTTTGACGAAGAGAATCTGACATCCATCTTTGATAAGAGTGTTTCGGAATTGGAGGCATATTATAAGCCGATGAAGGAAAGCGCCGCGGCAAACGGAATCTCCGTCGGCCAGGCCCATGGAGCGTTAGTGATTTATTACGATGACGATCCAAAGCTGACAGAATACATGATGAAGGTGACGGAGAAGATGTTTGCCGCCTGCCATTACCTGGGCTGTTCGGCGTTTGTGATACACCCTTGGATCGGAAGCAAACACAATGCGCCAAAAGAAAAAGAGATAGAGGTAAATCTTGGCATCTACCGCAGGCTGATGCCGGCGGCAAAGAAATACGAGATCCGAATATGTCTGGAAAACCTGTGGGAGAAGCGGGATGGTGTCTATATAGACGCACCTTGTATTACTCCGGAGGAGGCATGCTGGTACATCGACAAGCTCAATCAGGAAGCCGAGATGGAATTATTTGGATTTTGTCTGGATGTGGGGCACGTGTTATTATATGAAAAGGATGTGTGTCAGTTCCTGAAGGCAATGGGGAGTAGGATCGTGGCCATGCATCTTCATGAAAATGACAGGCGAAACGACACGCACATGATACCTTATACACAGATGGGCGAGAGCGGAGATGCAACTGTTCTGGACTGGCAGCCTGTCATCGATACCCTTAAGGAGATCAATTACCAGGGAAATCTGTCCTTTGAAACTGCATATGCGATCACCATGCTGCCGTGCCAGGTAAAGAAGCAGGCATTGCAGCTGATCAGCGGTATCGGCAGATGCTTGCGGGAACACCTGGAGGCGTAATGACTATTTTCTTAGCAGAACGTAATGCTCTGATAAAATAGAAAGAATAAAACAACAAAAAACGAGAAAACAAAGGAGGATGTAGCAATGAAAAAAACAGGAATGATCTGTGTGTTGTTGACAACGGTTCTGGCCGTTGGGGTATTGGCTGGATGCGGTTCCAAGAAAGGAGCTGATCTGCCGGAGGGGACGGTCACACTTACCGTCGGCATACCGCAGAACTCAAATGTAACAGACTATGAGGATAATGCATTCACAAATCTTTTAAAAGAGAAGATGAAAGAAGCAGGCATGGACGTGGAAATCAAATTTAAATTTTTCGCAAGCAGCCCTGGGGAATACAAAAAGCAGTTGACTCTGATGTGCGGCGCCAAGGAAAAACTGCCGGATGTAATTTTGGGATTTGACCTTGGACATTACTCCATGAATCAGTATGGAGAAGACGGATACTTTATCGATTTGACAGAATACATAGAAGACTATGGTGAAAATTACAAGAAAGCTATGGATGGTCTGGAGGATGAGATTCGGGACTACGTAAAAGAAAAATCTGTGAATAGCACAGACGGAGCAATCTATGGA
>CABQGZ010001192.1 GCA_902463835.1 uncultured Lachnospiraceae bacterium | reverse complement strand
TAAGGATGCATCGATACCATTCGTTTACAAACTTTTCTCGCTGCTCGGTGGTGCTGCCCTCACGCACAGTTAGAATGGCCTTTTCTCCGTCCAAAATCAAGGAATTTCCCTTATTGCTGTAGTTGACCAGCAAATAATACTGTCGGCCCCATACATACAGCGCCTCACCGGAAACATATTCTCTGGCTGTTTGCCGGGGCTGGTTTTCAAATTTCTCCTGCTGCCGCCGAATCCAGCCAATTTTCGTCCGAATGAACAGTTTAATACTCTCATCACTCAGATTGACCGGGGCAGACACTCCTTAACTGGATCGTTACGGAATCTGTCCATCTTGGAACGCATAACAGCAACGTGAAGGGCTTCTGCAAGATCGGCATCACAGCCAGTATTGTCATACAGCGCTCTCATAGCAGCACTATGGCGCACTTTTTCAGGGTAGCTCTCATTTTCCTCTGGCTTTGTTACATTACGCGCCAGTTCTGTATATTTTTCCAACAACTGTGCATATGTAATGACACCCTGCTTGCGCTCCAGAATCAGCTGCTCCAAAACGGCAGACATCTTTTCATAGTATTTGGGGTTTAGGACAATCTTCTCGACAACCTTCTTGCGAATGTTATTTTCGATGGCCTCTGCTGCGCTTTCTTGCTCCTTGGACTTATTCCCATCACCCTCCATTTTTTCACGCTGGGCCAAAATAAAATCGAGCAGAGTAAAATCATCAAAATCGCCGATGATACGGGCATCCTCCGCTACAATGTAATTATCGATCAGATATCTCATTCCGGGTTCGTATGCCTTCAGGTCAATAAAATCGCCACTGGAACGACCAATAGTAGCCTTCAGCGCAACATAAAAATTGACCATTTTATCATACTGTTCCTGTTGCGTTACAGAATAACCCAGTTCGCCCATCATAGGCTTTACTTCAGCATAAGCACGGATGAGGGCATTGACCAACCGGTACAGCCGTTCACGCATTCTAGCATACGCCTCATCGTTGTTCACATCAATGCCGTTTTCACCGCAGAAATAGTGCAGATAGTCAAGTTCTTCTTTCGGATATTGCACACCTTCGCACAACTCGCCCAGTTCATCCAGAATCTTCTCAAATCGTTTTTGTGCTTCGGCCTTACGGTCTTTCAACAGACCCTCAACGTCCTCATCAGCATAACCTTCAAAGGCCCCGGAAGTATATTTCTCCATTGCCTCTGACAAATCGCCAAAGAGCTGCTTGTAGTCTACGATATAACCGAAATCTTTATCCTCACCGTCTAATCGGTTGACACGGCAGATTGCTTGGAACAGACCGTGATCATGCATCGTCTTGTCGATATACAAATAGGTACAGGGCGGGGCGTCAAAACCAGTCAACAACTTGTCCACGACGATCAGCAGCTTCATATTATAAGGTTCTTCGATGAACTTCTTCTTTGCCGCTTTTTCAAATTCTTCAACCCTTTTTGCGATGCCACTCTTGTCAGCGGTGGCGACGGGGTCAATGCCAATCATCTTCAGATAAATGCGGTATTTTTCGTATGCGTCGGTTTCTTCATCATCGCTGACCGTTTCAGTGCGCAAATCGCCAACGCTAGGTT
>CABQGZ010001191.1 GCA_902463835.1 uncultured Lachnospiraceae bacterium | reverse complement strand
GTACAGCCTCCCACTGAACCTTTTCATCGGTGACAAACGTGAAGTTCCATTGGTTGATGTGGTGGTTTGGGCAAAGAAACGAATCTTTCCGAAAAATCGGATGGACTGCAAGGAAATTCTGAAAATGATGGGTCTGCCGAACTACAATGCATGGGAAATCGTCAAACGCACCAACGCCTGCCTGATGGAAGACCCCTATTGGCTGCGATTCAGCGAAGATGAGACCTTTGAGGACACCACGCGCGGACGAGCCAAAAAAATCATGGACGAAACTCAGAAAAACACCGGATACTAATTGGTATCAGTTGACAAGTATAGCAAAACCCACAGGTTGGACACACATACCAGCCTGTGGGCTTTGACAATTTTCCGCGTTATTAAATCTGTCCCATACTAAAACGTACAGAACTGCTTAACAGGTGTAAGCGGGAATCTTTTTTCCACGCCTGCCATGGTGCACATTTGTGTGCCGGGCAATTCCAGAGAAGCGTGTGCGCAGGAAACTGCCGTTTTAAGCAGTTGGTCGCCTTGGGTGCACTGCTTTGCGATTGCGTAAGAACGACAATCAGGTCAATGAGCAGGCCGTAAAAGCGGCAGGCGCAACAGCCTCTTTTTCATTCATGCTGCAATTTTTTCAGCGTTTCAAACGTATCTAAATTAAAGTGGTATATCATATTCCTTTTCACACATCCTTGCCATTTTCAGACAGGAGATTGCTTTTATGAAAATATCTGCTGACTATCGTATACTCGCTCTCGATGCCCTGCGTGGAAAATGGAAAACTGCTGTTCTGACAGGTATTGCCGCCAGTGCGCTCGGTGCTACCATTGTGAGCAGTTCCAACAGTGTCGTTTCCAATTCCACTCAGGCAAAGGACATTCATTTTGAACTGTTCGCCCAGCCCAATGGCGGCCGGCTGCTTGCCGCTCTGCTTGTCGGCATTGGTCTGTGGGCAATCCTCCAACTGATCGTGGGCGGTGCAGTTCGACTGGGATATGCTCGTTTTAATCTGAACCTTGTAGATGGAAATGATGCTGCCATCTCGGACTTGTTCTCTCAGAAAGACCGTCTGTGGGATGGCTTCTGTATGAAATTCCTGCAGGGTCTGTACATCGCTCTCTGGTCGCTGCTGTTGGTGATTCCGGGGATCGTGAAAACATATAGCTATGCGATGACACCTTACATCATGTCCGAGCATCCTTCGCTGACTGCAAATGAAGCGATCACAGAATCCCGGCGGATCATGGATGGCAACAAATGGCGGCTGTTCTGTCTGGATTTCAGCTTCATTGGCTGGGAACTGCTCTGTGCGCTGCCACTGTATATCGGGTATTTTCTGATTCTCAGATATTTCTCCGGTTCAGAAGCTATGGCGATTTCTATGGTTCTTCTGCTGACAATTCCATTGAGCATTGGCTTCTTTTTCGTGCGCTCCTATGAGGAAGCTGCATGGGCCGCTTTCTACCGCGATATTACCGCAGCACCTACCGAACCGGATAAAGCATACTGACTTTTATACTATTTCTCAGATGTGACCGGATTTTCGAGGCGATCTGCGTATGGAGAAGAAACCTGACCGTTCCGAAATAATTACAATGAC
>CABQGZ010001190.1 GCA_902463835.1 uncultured Lachnospiraceae bacterium | reverse complement strand
TTGAAAAATGAAGGAAGAATAAAATGGAAACAAATATAAGATTCAACGACGGCATTGATGACTGGAAGACCGTAATTTTCCTGTATCAGTCCGCGCTGAAGGAAGTGAATACGAAGCTGGAGATACTGAACGATGAATTCCAGCATGTACATCAATATAACCCAATTGAATATTTCAAATCCCGCATTAAGACGCCGGAGAGCATTGTGAAGAAGCTGAGACGTTACGGCTATGAGAGCTCCATCGACAACATGGTGAATTATGTCAATGATATTGCCGGTATCCGTATCGTCTGCTCCTTCACCTCCGATATCTACCGCATTGCGGAGATGATCGGCAAGCAGAACGACCTGACAGTGATCTCGGTGAAGGATTACATCAAGAATCCCAAGGAGAGCGGCTACAAGAGCTTTCACATGCTGGTGACGGTGCCCATCTTCCTGTCAGATCGGGTGGTGGACACCAAGGTGGAGATCCAGATCCGCACCATCGCCATGGACTTCTGGGCCAGCCTGGAGCACAAGATCTATTACAAGTTCGAGGGCAATGCGCCGGAGTACATCAGCCGGGAGCTGCGGGAGTGCTCCGGGATCGTATCCATGCTGGATGCCAGAATGCTCCGGCTGAACGAGGCGATCCTGCAGGCGAAGCAGGAGCAGGAGGAGCAGAAGGAGAGCTGACATGGCGATATACACCTTGAAAAACGAAGAGCTTACCGTGCAGATATCCTCACACGGAGCGGAATTAAAATCATTGAAGGACAACCACACCGGGACGGAGTACATGTGGTGTGCCGATGAAGCCTACTGGAAGCGCACGTCGCCTGTATTGTTCCCGGTGGTGGGAGCTTATAAAAATAACGAGACAACCTATCGGGGCAACACCTACACGCTGCCCCAGCACGGTTTTGCCAGAGACATGGAATTCGAACTGGTTCGCCAGACCGAGGACAGCATTTTCTTTTCCCTGCACGAGACGGAAGAGACCTTGACGCATTATCCCTTCGCCTTCCGGATGGAGTTGGGATATCGCATTGCAGGGCGGGCTGTTCAGGTAATCTGGCGGGTGCAGAATCCGTCCGATGAGACGATGTATTTTTCCATCGGAGGCCATCCGGCCTTCAACTGTCCGTTGAATCTGGAGAATGGAGCGGTAGAGAGGCAGACAGATTATGCCATTGCTTTCGACGCAAAGGATAAGGTGATAAGCCGCTGCCTGGGAAAGAACGGTGTCACAGACCAGCTGGCGGAATACCCTCTGCAGAATGGCATTCTGCCTGTTACGAAAGAACTGTTTGACAACGATGCGCTGATCATAGAGAACAACCAGGCACACAGGGTATCTCTGGTGAGGCCGGACGGAAGGGAATATCTTACGGTGACATTTGAAGCGCCGCTGTTTGGAATCTGGTCGCCGCCCGGGAAGGAAGCACCCTTTATCTGCATCGAACCATGGTATGGAAGAGCGGATCATGAGCATTTTACAGGTCAGCTGGAGCTGCGGGAATGGGGCAACCGACTGGCGCCGGGAGAGCTGTTTGAGGCTTCTTATCAGATTGAGGTCAGATAAAGAATGTATAAAAAAAATATAAAAATCGCAT
>CABQGZ010001189.1 GCA_902463835.1 uncultured Lachnospiraceae bacterium | reverse complement strand
CCGATTCCTGTAAGGCTCTCACATATTCGTTGAAAAGTTTGAACCCTTCGCCGTCACAGGAAGTTTCTCTGCCTTGTTTTGCGATAGACCAGTATGTACAGGGAGAACCGCCAAGCAGCAGGTCATATCCCTTGAATTTTCTGAAATCGCCGTCAAACACATTTCCGTGATGAACGATTTCAGGGTGATTTCTGCTTGAAACGGTTATGGCATATTTGTCAATTTCAAAAGCATCATAGGCTTCTACAGAAACCCCTATGCGTTTGAGTGCCACCATTCCGCAGGAGATTCCGTCAAAAAGGCTCAGTACCCTCATGCTTCATCGTCCTCATCTGTCACACTGCCATAGTCATCATCGTAATCCTCCTCGAAATCCTCAGCACCGGTATTTTTCTTCTTGCCGAATTTGCCCTTTTTCAACACAAGGACGGCACCGCCGATCACAGCCAGTACACCGACTCCAACAAGAATGAGTGCATTGCTGTTCATAGACGATGGCTGTTTGGTGGCGGCTTTTTCTTCTGCACGCTCTGTTTCACCGGTGGCTTCTTCCGCACGGTCAGAAACATCAGCTGTCACACCGCCGTTGGTGGCTGCATCGGCATATTTCTTTGCCTGTTCCGCAGGGTCTTTTTCTTCTTCTCCCTCATTGCCTGCATAGAGCAGAGAATACAGATCGAAATCGTCTACCTTTGTAAGTGATAAATTAGGACACCATATCCAAAACAGCTTAAAATCGGTAAAATAACAATGATGTTTGAAATGACCGAAAGGACGGATTATGATGATTGATGCACTTTACAACTATCGCCAGGGTGATATTCACTCTGCTGAGTTCTCGGACGAGTTTAACAAGCTCTGCATACCCTTTGAGGAGTCGCTGACCGAAGCCCAGCTCACTACCTTCCACAAGCTCCTCGACTGCGTGAGCGATACTGCCGCTGCTGAGATGAGAGCTGCTTACAAGGTCGGGTTCAAGGACAGCGTGGCTTTGATGAAGGAACTTCAGGACTAATTATTATAAAATGCAAGACTAAAGAGATATGTCATCCATGAGATGGCATATCTCTTATTCTTTGAGGGAAACCACTGACCAAATAGCCTGTATAGTTACATCTCTGAAAAGTAGGGCGGTATGCACAAATTCCGAAAACGCTATCGGCATTTTGCTGAACAATGTGCCAAAGTCGTTGTTTTTTACCGCAAGGTATTGACAAATCTGTTTTCACTGTGTATAATGGATATATACAGTAAATTCAGAATAAACAGCAGTGACAAAGCAAGTTGAAAGGAGGTTGTTGGCTTGGGGAAGTTGATGATATTTATAGATAACAAAAGTGGTATGCCAATATACGATCAAATACAACCAAACGAGCTTATGAGGAATTGGAGCGTGAGGGGTTTATTTACACACAGCCTGCCAAGGGTAGCTTTGTAGCTCCAAAGAACATAGAGCTTATAAAGGAACAAAACATGAAGAAAATTGAAGAAATACCTCGTCCTTTATTACTACTGCCTGCACCGTCCTCAAGTCTGTCATCTGCCTGATCGGCGGCGGTGTTTCGCTGTGGGGCGTGGTCAACCTTTTGGAAGGCTACGGCA
>CABQGZ010001188.1 GCA_902463835.1 uncultured Lachnospiraceae bacterium | reverse complement strand
TGTCTGCCCAGTATTCCGCAAAGCTCTGCAAGCCGTTATCACCGGCCCCCATCAGAACCGCATAAAATGCCGGGTTTGTCTGTGCCAGCTTGCTGTTATTCTTGATAGACTGCACGATCTTTGCCGCAATGGTATTTCGTGCGCCGCCTGCGCCCATGGTGTCCAGCATCTGTTCCACACCAACGCTGTTGATCGCCCAACCGGCCATAAACTTCGCGGCGCCCTTTGCAAGTGTAGTACCGGCAGGCGTTTCGTTGGCAATATCTTCGCCCATGCTGCTTGCTGCGCCCTGTACGCTTAACACCGGCACAACAGCAGCAGGACTTACAGCAGCAATAGCAAGATTCTCCGCTGCGCTTGTGGCTGCGCCTTTTAAAACCTTTGCTGTGTCCGAAAGTCCAAGATCCGAACGCGCCAAATCTTCCTGTGCGCTCTGATAGAGTTTGTAGCCAGCTGTATCCTTGCTTGCAGGATTTTCAACCGTACCTTCTTTGATTTGGCTTTCAATCTCTTTTTTTCGGTTTAACAGTGATTCAAATTCAGGCGTATATGCAAGATTTCCGCTTTCATCAGCAATACTGCCGTTTGCATCCATCACATAGGCATTGCCAAGGTTCTGCATTTCCTGGATCTGTGCATTGATGTTTTCCAGCTCTTCCTTATTGCTTTGCAGCTGGTCATTTTCCCAGTTTACCGAACTGTCGTTCACATGCTGTTCCCAGCTGTCTTTTGCCATCATCCCACCGCTGGCTGCTGTCTTTGCCGTTCCCAAAGCCGTATTTACTGTACGGTCTGCCACACGATAGCCGGGGATGCGGGCATACATATCACGGTATTCTTTCGCCTGCTCGATTTGTTCCGGTGTGAATTCATCCAAAGTGGCTTCCAGTTCTGCACGATTATCTCCTGCGCCGGATACCTCACTTTGCAAATCGTTCTGAATTGAATCAAGCTCATTCAGAGTGTTGACAATCTTTCTGTTGTCGCCCTGCTGAACGAAGTTGTTATATCGCTGGAAAATTACATTTTTGTCGTTTTGTGTCAGATTCTTTTTCTGGATAAGGTCGCTGTTATTCTGTGCTGCTGCCTGTCTGGCCGCATCAAGTTCATCCGCTTTGTTTACCTTGTGATTTTCAGCTTCCTGAATTCTTGCCTGCTGCCGCTCATTCGCGGTTTCCTTCATGCTGTTCCATAAGTTTACCGCACCATTTTTAATGGCGTTGCCCGCTCTGGCCAAAAGTCCGGGCTTTTTTTCTTTGTCCTCTTCCTTTTCAGGCTTGCTGTTGCGGTTATTGGCCGAATTTTCACCTTTTCCACTGTCACCGGGCTTCCCGGTGTTACTCCAAAAATCGTCCGCGGGCCCATCGGCATTAGGGTCATCAATAGAAATAGAACTGCTCTTTTTCTTGCTCGCCTTTTTCGCTTCTGCCTGTGCTTTCTTTTCCGCAGCGGCAGCTTCTTTTGCTTCGTGCAGCATGGGCTTATAATAAGCATTCATCAAGCTCTTTGCATCCGCAGCACTGATTTCAGGAACGACCGTCTTTTCAGGGATTGCGGAGGCAAGAGTAGATGCGCTTGACTTCATGCCGGAAACGCCGGTAC
>CABQGZ010001187.1 GCA_902463835.1 uncultured Lachnospiraceae bacterium | reverse complement strand
CCCTGCCGTAGGTAACAATGGTGGACATATAGGCCATGTTGTGCCGATCACCCAGCGGAAGCTGGGACTGATATCCTCCCTTTTTCCGTATTTCGTCGTAATGTCCGCTGCCTTCCCCTAAGGTTCTGTCATGCAGACCTGTGTCCTGTGTCTTTGGCAGAAAACCTGCGTCCTTCTCGATACTCAAGGATTCCCCGGTCAGTGCTGACTCTTCCAGCTTCATACTGTGTGTGGTGAGCAGCCTTACGTCTGCCGGAACCTGTCCACCGGCCTCCAGACATACCAGGTCTCCCACCACCAGCTCCTCCGCCGGTATGATCTCCTCTTTTCCATTTCGGATGACATAGGCTCTGGGACTGGTCAGCTTTTTCAGAGAATCCAGAGCCCGTTCCGCCTTCCCCTCCTGAATCAGCCCAACAACAGCGTTCATAAGTACCACCACCAGAATGATGATGGCATCACTTGTCTCGTGTAGAAGCAGGGAGATGGCAGCTGCTGCCAGAAGAACATAGATCAAAGGATCATTCAGCTGTTCAAAAAAAGCTTCCAGCAATGATTTTTTCTTTGGTTCCCGCAACAGATTCTTTCCGTTTTTGGCAAGGCGCCGCCCCGCTTCTTCCTCCGTAAGTCCTGCGTTCGCATCACTGTCCAGCATAATAACTGTATCCCGGATACTTTTATATTCAAACATAAATCCCACTCCCTCTGGCAATTTGTCCTAAAACAAACTTATGCCGAAGGGGGTGGGATTATGAATGGGATTTTATACCCATGGAATCATCCTACATTCCCGTCTCATATTTAATGGCAAATGCATCACCGTCATTCACCGGCTGCCCATCGATGGAAGAATTACAGTATACGTCATTCAGATAAAAGGACCAGTATGCGCCATCCTCATCATAGTCAGCTTTCATACCATTGACTTTCTTCACAAACAACCCGTAGTCTCCTTCTTCGCCTTCCACTGTGAGACCCTCGATCTCCTCCAATGCCTGGCGCAGATACTCTGCGTCTGTCCTGTGCTCGTATTTTTTCTCATTTCCGTCCTTGTCCACCACAGTCACTGTTATCTCCTTGCTGCCCTTCACCGGCTTCGGCCGAAACACACCGTACAGTATTGCTACTGCTGCTACCAGCACCACCAGAATCACCGCTGCTGCTACGATTTTTGTCTTGCTTTTCTTTGCTTCCACTTCAAGTTCCTCCTAAAATAAAAATATTTTACTGCCGGACTATCTTCTATCTTCCAGAAATCTCTTTCTATTATGTATTCATCTCTGCAAAATAAAATAGCCCCCTGTTGCCATGAACAAGAGACTACATACCGAAATTCCGTTTTGGGGAAATCCAAATGTACATAGCCAATTCCTCGTGGCCCTTCCTTGTACGCTTTCAGGCAGGTCTCCTGACTTAAAGATTACGGTTGCTGCTGCCTTCCCGGCCTTGCGGCCAGTGGCTTGCTTTGCATAGCAGATACCATCTTATTACAGTGACGAGTTCGCACAGGATTTGCACCTGTTTCCCTTTTCACCAGATTGACTTACCGCAAAGCGGTCTTCCATCTGACACCTGAAATGATTATGAAATTGTACAGTTACAGTA
>CABQGZ010001186.1 GCA_902463835.1 uncultured Lachnospiraceae bacterium | reverse complement strand
CCAAACACTGACCCAAACGCCGAAATGACGGGAGAGGAGCGGATAGCAAGATAACCTTGTTTTAGACGGAGGGGTGTGGACATGGCCACACCTCTCTGTCTAAAACACTATAAAAATCAGTTTGGAAACTGTCTGCATGCTTATAGAGCCAAACGAAAGATGCGGCATGGCCGTCCCGCTGCCGCACGGAGTTGCTTTCCGGCTTCTTTTATAATTCCTCGTTCTTCTAGCTGCCCAACTAATCTGTTTGCGCTTCTGGGAGAAGCGGCTATATCCTGAGAAGTAAATGTGTTTCCCTTTTGTTCTCGCAGCTCAATCAACTTTTTCAGTTGGGCGGCGGGAACATCCCGCATCCTAGCGATGTGGGCCAGCATGTCGTCATCATAAACGATATCTTCTGTATTCCTGTGTGATTCTGGCAAGATTGGCCCAAAGATTTGATCTGCTCCAGAAACAATAAAGGCACAATTTCCCCGGTTTTCTTCAGACAGTTGCAGTGCGCGCAGCGCAAAGTGTCTAGCATTGCAGGGGTCCTTATCAACACCAACCCCGATGCGGACACTGATTTCCCGTTGTTGCCCTGTGCGCAGGACATCTGTAAATAACACACTTGCATCGTTCGGAACGACAGTAGTTTGAGTTACTAAACAGTATTGATCGTTGCCGCATTCAATTAGTGCTCCGCCGAGTTCATTACTAAGAGTAAGCACACTGTCAGTGATCCGCATTTTATCGTGCAGCAACTTTCGTTGCCGGGTAACGCCACTCATGGTTTCCCGCGGTGTCTGGATCGAAAACATTGCCATCATGATAGCGTTCACTTTACGGCTGTAATTGGCTAACCGCAATTCGTTGATTGCGTCCGCTACAGATTCGTCATCAAATTGCATTTTAATGGAGGGAATTCCTTCCTGCTGCAGAGCATCATATACGGGAGAGATTCCCGTCAGACAGAAAGTACATCCCGCTTGTATGTTTCGCTTATGTGTGTCGATGATTGTAGAGATGCCGGTTTTGTCATATATGCTGGCTTCCACAAAACGCAGATTTTCCGTGGATACGCCTAGATTTGCATAAATCGACTCAACCGTCCGCGGAGAAAAAGAGACCAGCGATGCATTATCAATGCTGACCCTGCGAAGGTCATCATGCATGCAAACTGCGGCTTTGAGCAGGGCGCTGTATATCTGCCGTTGCCGCCGAACAATGTATCTCCATGGAACGGTGGGTGTTAAATAGTCCCGTGATAGAACGTATGGGATTTTTCCAGTAAACAGCAGGCAATCGAAATCTTTTTCTTGTTTTTTGATTTTCTCGGCCATCTCTTGAGGACGATCAACATAGAACTGCATGGTTTTAAAGCGAATTTCATGATAACTCTTGGTTAAAACATTTTCGACATGGTTGATCGTCTGACCGTGCCCGATAATTAACAGATTCATCTGAGGCATCCACCAGCAAAATTATGGTCGAATTAAGGACAATATTCGGCAACAAATAATTGCTTTATACTCCTAATATAGCACAAACACAAATGTGAGACAAGCAATTTTCGTTGTACAATTTGTCAGAAAAGGAGAGCGATTATGCAGAAAAACAGCGACTTC
>CABQGZ010001185.1 GCA_902463835.1 uncultured Lachnospiraceae bacterium | reverse complement strand
AATGGACGAGCAGCGGTATGTCTCTATCGGGGATGGCAAGGTATATCTGGTCAGCGAGGACCCATATGATTCTTATAGCGCTGTACTGCGGGATATGATACACAATGACACGATCCCGTCCTTCAATACAGCATCCCGGATTACTTTCTCCGGCGAGGAAAGCTACACCATTATCCGAGACGAAAACGGCAAGAGTATCGATCAGGATGATGTGTATTTCGTGGACGGAAGCCCTCTGGATACCACAAATGTGAGCAACTATCTGTCCGTACTTTGTTCTTTGAGCCTGACAGAGTATGTCAGCTACAATGTCACAACGGCGGAGCTAAGCGAATTCGGTCTTGATGAACCGAACTTGACCGTAGAGTTGGCATATATCGTCAAGGACAGTGACGGCAACGAAGCCGACACAGGAAGTCTGACGGTGCACATTTCTCAGAACCCGGAGGAGGCAGCCGCTTATGATGAGGCCGTGCAGAAGAATCTGGCCGACCTGCCGGATGTTACCTGCTATGTGTGCGTGGGCCAGTCCCAGATCGTCTATAAAATCTCGCAGGATGTGTATGATCAGCTGACAAATGTATCCTACAATACTATGCGGCATCAGTCTCTCTTTACTGCAGATTTTGATACGGTGACAAGTATTGACGTTGTCCTGAACGGCGAGAATTATACCTTCACCTATAACCCGCCGGAGGACAAGGATGACGAGGACGCAGAGGGGGCTTGGACATACAACGGCGAAGAATTTGATATCTATGATCTCAAAACGGCGCTCCGCGCAATCTCCGCATCCAGCTTCACAGAGGAAACACCCACCGGGCAGGAGGAAATCTCTCTGACGGTGCATCTGGATAATGAGGACTTCCCGACCTTCACGCTGACGCTCTACCGTCTTGACGGCACGAACTGCATCGCAGCAGTGGATGGAAAGACCGTTGCCACTGTCCCCAGAAGTCAGACCGTCGATTTGGTCGAAGCAGTCAATGAACTGACGCTTGGCAGCTAAATATCAAAAGCAAATTATCTCCTACACCTTTCGGGGCGCGGGCTTTATGCCTGCGCCCCGTTTTTGGCGGGATAAAGCGAAAAAGCTGTCCGCAAGAACAGCCGCTTTCCTTCTTTTTTCAATTTACCTGCACTCTGATAGAATTGATACCTGATGATGAAGCCCTGCCTATTCTTTGTTTCATGCATAGCACGACCTGCATGGCGTAGAAGTTCAACCGATTGCAATGCCCTGTGGTATGTGTTAAACTGAAGCTAAAGAACACAATCTCTCCCTATCAGGCAATTCAGCCTGGGCTTGCTCCGTGGCCACAACACATACCACAGACGCTTCCGGGACACATGGTTACAACGGGAAAAAGAGGCCACAAGACCATTTACATTCCAGCCGAAAGCGCTGGAAATGTTTGAAAATCAATACAAATCAGAGCTTTTAATTCGTTCGCATCCGAGAGGTCGAGGGTTCGAATCCCTTCAGGTCCACCACGAAAAGCTGTGAAATTTCATATTTCACAGCTTTTTTGCAACTTTTTGAGGAGTTTTGCGTGGATGCGAACCGAGCGTTTCCGGTGGGTTTTGAACGCCGCTGGAAGTGCTGATCC
>CABQGZ010001184.1 GCA_902463835.1 uncultured Lachnospiraceae bacterium | reverse complement strand
GCATAAATCCTGTGGACGTAGTTTCGCTTGGTCGGCATTTCTTCCCACTGACTTGCAACCCACCAATCCAATTCATTCAGGACGATGTTAGAAAGCAATGGGGATATAATACCGCCTTGCGGCGTACCCTTTTCAGGGAAGCCAATTCCTGCCACCTCTGCTTTTAGCATAGCAGAGATAATAGAAAGCAGCTTTTTGTCCCGGATGCCCAGTGCCCACATCTGCTTCAGAAGCTTTCCATGGTTGACGTTATCAAAGAAGCCGTGAATATCAATATCGATCACATAATAGCAGCCAATATTCTGAATCATTCGTTCAGCTTGTGCAATCGCATTTTCTGCACTGTGAGTCGGTCTGAATCCATTGCTCCGCTTGAAAAACTTCGCTTCACAGATAGGTTCCAACACTTGTAGGATGCACTGTTGAATCAGCCTGTCCATAATCGTAGGAATGCCCAATGGGCGTTTCTTCCCATTGTCTTTCGGTATTTCCACTCTACGAACGGCATTTGGAACATACCAGTCCAGCTTTCGCTGCACATGGTTGACGAGCTTTTTGTCGCTCCACTTGTTCAAATCGCTTATCGTCTTTTTATCCACACCTGCTGTTTTGCTACCACTGTTTTTCCGTAGATTTCGGTACGCCAACATAATGTTTTCCGGTCGTTGAATCAATTCCACCAGATTGCGGAATTGCCGCCCAGATACACTATCTGCATACAGCTTGTCAAAAGCCGTTTGCATATCGTAGTATTCAGCATTGCGGATTTTTTGCTTCTTTAAGGGTTTCTTCTTGTTTGCCAAAGTCAGGTACTTTCCTTTCGTTATGAGAGGATTTCGCTTTTCTTAGTCATACTCGAACCTTTAGAATTGTATAGTTTCTAATTTATCTATTGTTGACGACTAATGGCTATCCCTCCACCGTATTTCTACGGCTTCATCGGTACTACGCCATCTCTCTCAACCGAATAAAGAAATGTTATACACCTTTGTGCTTTCCATTTCACCACTTCAAAGCCTGTAATCAGCTCCATGATTCGGTCTTTCCACGTTCCAATATTCCTATCTGTTCATGTCTGCCCTTAGGTTTCCCTCTGAGCCTGTGCGCTTGGTGATGCCTGTAACATCACAAGGATTTTCATAGTAAAAATTTTTACTCATCCTCACGCACTCCCGTAATCGGGAAAGAGCATTTCTGCTCCTACGCCTTTTAGACTCGTACTTTCGGGCCTTCGTCAGTCATCAATGACTATTCTGACCATAGGCAGTTTTTAGACCTCCGGCGTATCACATACACACCTCACCTCTGAGGCGATTTCCACAGCAATATTGCTATCCTGTTTGGATATGCTTCCGCCGACTTTAGCGAGCGTTATACAAAATCTTTAATTACAACAGACTTTGCATATCACAGTTTATAAGGTAGGCGTTTCCGGGCGTTACCCCTTCATTCCACCTATCGGAATATTAGTTCTACAAGTCTTATTTCAGAAACTCCTTTCAATTTTCTTTCTATACTAGCTGACCTGCGCGCAACCTTTTCAGTTGCGAACGTGTCGCACTTTTGCCCGCACCAACTTCGTGTGCAAGCAGCGTATTACCGCCATAAAGCACA
>CABQGZ010001183.1 GCA_902463835.1 uncultured Lachnospiraceae bacterium | reverse complement strand
GATAAAAAAGGACTAAGAGTTTACCTATATAATGGTAAAGATGAAAAACGGCAGAAAAATCTTAAGGAGGAAAAAGCAATGCAGAAAAGAAACCTATTGCAAAGTATGCTGGCGTTGTCCCTGACGGGCGCTCTGTTTTTGGGGGGCGTTGGATGTTCCGGCAAAGGAAACGAATCAGGGGGTGAGGAGGTTAAGGATGGACGTACTGTGATTTATTATGCATCGTCCAATGTGACGTCCGACGTCAGAGACGCCTATCTGAAGTTGGTGGAGACATACAACAACTCCCAGGGAGTCACAGATAATGTCTATGTACAGATGAACGACAGCCCAGGCGATATCGGAGGATTGGATTCCGCCCTGCGGAGCAATTATATGTATGACGTAGTTCAGCTGAATGATAATCAGTACAAAACACTGGCCATGCAGGGGCAAAATTATTTTATCCCACTGGACGACTATCTGACCGACGAGGTGAAACAGGCCATGAGCTGGGATCAGATACCGGACTATCTGGTCAATCGTTTTCGCATGAATCTGACTCCGGAGAGCAATGGAATGTATCTGGCCGGCGAGGGAACCAGCCTGCTGGGGCTTCCAAACGGCAGCGATCCGCATGTTCTCTTCTATAATAGAGGAATCCTGGAGGAAGCGAAGATCAATGTGATCTCTGTGGCAGAGGACGCGCTGGAGGAATATAACGCACAGAACAATGCAACGTTAAAGCCCCACGGCTACGCAGAATATAAGGACGCACCTTATGAAGGAGCTGTCAGCGGTACCAACGAGACCGGTGATCGGGTGTACAAGGTGTTCAACGACCGCATCGCCATGAACTGGGAGGAGCTTCGGTGTTTGTCACGGTATTTCCAGACCCAGACGGAATGTGAATACGGCTATATGAGCGAGTGGTGGTTCAATTACGGCTGGTCCGTAGGCGCTGACTGTGTGGGCTGGGATGAGAGTCGGGAACAGTACGTGCTGATTCTTGCCGAACGTCAGCCGAACTATCTGGCGGTGGATGACATTACGGTAAACGGCCGAAACTACGGCAAGGGCGATGTGCTCTTCTATGAGGATAAGACATTCCTGAATGAAAGCGCATCTGAGAAGCAGGCATTGGAAGGAAAAATCTGTGAACTGCCCTCCAACTACGATGCGACCCTGGAGTTCAACCGCCTGGGTGTTCCGGCTGATATGAATGCGGAGGAAGGGATCAAGGGCTATGGCATTGCACCGTCCACGACTGCAAACCGTGCAACCAGATTTTCTACCGGTAAGGACTGTCCGTTCCTGATAGAACAGTTTTCTAATACATTGTCCTATAAGAGTCTGTTGGGAGACAAACTTGCTATGACGCTTCCAGCACAGTATCGGGAGTATGTGGGAGGAAGTACTTATCAAAAAGGAGCAAGCGACTTTACGGGTGAATACCTGAAAGTGATCGGAGAGACCTACGATGGTCAGGTCTATACCGGAGATCTTCGCTATGAGAATGATACCCCTGTGGTAGGTCGGTGCACAGCTGCAAGCGAGGCGGCGGCGCTGTTTATTCCCGCAAATACAAAGAATAAGAATTATGATGCTGCCTTCAAGTTTGCCAGCTGGGTGGCAGGAG
>CABQGZ010001182.1 GCA_902463835.1 uncultured Lachnospiraceae bacterium | reverse complement strand
AGTGAATAACGGTAAAGAGAGAAACATCACTGTGTGGGGATATAAGTATGACAACGGCGAGATCGCGCTGCTGTATCACGATGTTGGCATCTGGCGTGGAAAGAAGATCAATACGGTCCGTGGAGAATACTACCAGACCACACAGGCTGCCGTTGTGCGTATATGTGAGCTCGAAGCTAAAATTCCGAGTGAGGATAACTTCTCCGTTCGAAAGCAAAACTTTAAAGAGGGAATAGAATATCTTTCGGACAGGTGTGATATGGGAGTGCCTATTGAGAAGCGATCGAAGGAAGCGCAGCATCGTGCATGCGCGGCGCTGATGCAGATGCTGGATAGCTGTGGGCCGGATGCCGATGGCCGCAGGACGATTTTGCAGATTGTCAGTGCAAGCCTTTCTGGGTATATTTTCCGACTGTGCAGTGAGTGGGAGCTCTTTACATATGGTGAACCCGTGACTTATGAAACCGCACCGCGCATCGTATGCTCAAAGGCGGATGGGGCGGGGAATGCACTTCGCAGGGTCATGGAGTCGCTATTCCTTGACACAGAAAAAATGCTTACGATTGGTGCCAAGGCAGGATGTGTGGAAAGCCAGCTACCGGCGTATTTGCCGCCGGTTGGTAATGAAAGACGCATTATTGACTGTGCTTACGCGAGGGTCTGTATGGGGAAGCTGGATGACAAAAACAATGAGAAATACTTTGATGAACCTCTAGCGGCGCAGTATCGGGACACGGCTGTCGGAATCGACACAGCTTTCTTCAGAGCTTTAGATGTTGAAAATTTTGTGCGCAGAAACCGGTGGGTTACGATTGTTCAACTGGGCAATAAGTGTGAACTGGAGACACCAATTCGAATAGATGGGAAAGTTTTGGCACGGTCATGGTATGGTAAGGGCTGGGACGTTGCGGCGGTGCGGTTGTTGATTGATGGCTTTTTGCGGTGGGTATACACATCCAAGTTTTCGGAGGAGGAAGGAGAAAACCAGGAAGTAGCCAATGTAAAGGAGCAGGGGAGAAGCTTGCTTTTGGAGCGCATGAAAGTAGTCAGTCAGAGGATTGATGCGCACAATAGCAGGCATGGAACGCTCAAGTATCGGGGCTTACAGCGGCTTTGGCTGGAAACGCAGATCGTTGCTCTTGGGGAGTTGGCATCATATATGGGCATGTTGGGATTTTGGGAGGCGGATGAAGGCCAAACCACTCTGAACGGATGGCGGTGTGCCCTTTTGTCATCAGTATACCCAGCACCTTTGGATAATCTTCCCGTGGATGACCCCAAGCACAATTTGGACTACGAGACGGACAGCCAGAAGCTGTTTAGGAAGTTGTTGGCTGCAATGGTTACACCGGAGAATTGTAAGCACGTTGTGGCAGTTGCGGTCAAAGGGGAGTGCCCGACGAAAAAGACGGACGGTACTGACGTCTGGGGATATGTGCGAGGGTTCCAAATGACGGGGAAGGATGGCCATCACTACCGAGTGCCAACGCTACAGATCCGCGAGGATGTGCTGACTGAGGTAGCATCAATGCTTATGCCGCTTGAATGTGACTGGCGCACGGTTATCAAGACGGTGAGGGAACAGCAACCAGATTATCTGCTAGGCAAGAGCAAAAACG
>CABQGZ010001181.1 GCA_902463835.1 uncultured Lachnospiraceae bacterium | reverse complement strand
GTTTTATATTCCCATTTTAATTTATTTTTCTTGCACGTGCTATCATTTTAGAAACTGGAATTTATAATTTAAGAACATCATTAGATTCATGAGACATCAAAAGATGCGAGTGTGACGCTTATTTCTGTGGAAATACTATGAGTTTCATCGAAAAAGAACTACTGGCGGATATCGTAAGGGGCCTTCCATGATCTGGAAAGCCCCACACCTAAGTCGCGGCATCCGCCGCCCCTACCCTGTCACTCAGCCTGGCAAACTGTTCCAAGGTCAGCGCCTCCCCGCGAATGCTGGGGGAGAGCCCCATCGACTCGATAATCCCGGCGATCTGCTCCTTGGACAGAGCCAGGACTCCGGAATTGGCAAGGCCGTTGGCCAGGGTCTTTCTCCGCTGATTAAAAGAAGCGCGGATGATACGAAACATCAGCTTCTCGTCCTTCACCTGTACAGGTGGGTTCTCATGTCTCGTCAACCGTATCACGGCGCTTCCCACGTTCGGCCGCGGCATGAAGCAGTTGGGAGGCACGTTGGCTACAATCTCCGGCTTTGCGTAATACTGCACGGCCAGGGAGAGAGCCCCATAATCCTTTGTTCCGGGTCCCACCTGCATGCGATCGGCCACTTCCTTCTGCACCATCACCGTAATGCTGTCAATGGGCACATGACTCTCAAACAATCCCATGATGATAGGGGTGGTGATATAATAAGGCAGATTTGCCACTACCTTGATGGGGGCTCCGCCGTTTTTCTCCTGAGCGATTCTGTTGATATCCACCTTCAGAATATCTTCGTTGATGATATCCACATTGTCGTATGCACTTAACGTATCTTCCAAAATAGGAATCAGTGCCTTATCGATCTCTACCGCTGTCACTTCCCGGGCATTCTCGCACAGATACTGGGTCATAGTTCCGATTCCCGGACCGATCTCCAGCACGAAATCATTTTTTGTGATGCCGGCTGCCCCAATGATCTTGTCCAGTACATGGGTGTCGATCAGGAAGTTCTGGCCGAACTTCTTCTGAAAATTAAAGTTATATTTCTGCAGAACCGCTATGGTATTCTGGGGATTTCCCAATGTTGCCATCTATTTTACCTCGCCTCCATACAGTTTGATCGCATTCTCATACGTAACACGCTCCACCTCGTCCGGCGTCGCCCCCTTGATACGGGCAATCTCCTCTATCACATAGGGCAGATAGATGGAGGCGTTGCGCTTGCCCCGGTAGGGCTCCGGCGTCAGATACGGACAGTCTGTCTCGATCACAATGCGCTCTAAGGGAATTGCATCCACCGCCGCTTTCAGTTTTTTCGCATTTTTGAAGGTGACAACTCCACCAACGCCAATGTAGTAGCCCATCTTCACGTACTCCAGCGCCAGCTCCCTGGAGTAGGAAAAGCAGTGAATGACGCCAGGATTCCACTTCTCCGACTCATTCTCTGCTCCTGCCACCGTATTCTTGGCATCCGCTGTTTGAATCCTATGCGGGGCATTCCCCGTATACTTGCTGGCATCTTCTTTCAAGATCTCCAGCGTATCCTCGGCGGCGTCCCTGGAATGAATGATGATCGGCAGCTTCAGCTCCCTTGCAAGCTGAAGCTGCCTGCGAAACCAGTACTGC
>CABQGZ010001180.1 GCA_902463835.1 uncultured Lachnospiraceae bacterium | reverse complement strand
GGGTGGTGTCCCTGGCAGAGAGCGGCAGTGTCTATCCGCAGCAGGTGTCCGGTGAGATCGTCGCCCCCACCACAAGCCGATCCGGTATGTGGCTGTGGGTAAAGCAGGGTGAGACCTTCGGCTTCTATCCCCTGACCGCAGCTGAAAACGCGCTGGGCGACCTTACACAGCCAGAGGAGTGTCCGATATCTCTTACAGCTACGGTTTCCAGGAATGACGGATGCCTACTGAACGGTAATGAGAACCTGTCTTTGTATCATCCAGTGAAGAACACCGCCGTCTCCCTTGTCAACTGGCATGACTGCTCGATGGCTGATGCCACTGTGACCAGTATCGTGCAGAGCAGTGATGCCACTTGGCTGTGTGCTTCCAACGTCGATGGGAGAATCTGGAACATACGGCGTGATACAATCGCAGAGGGCAAAAAGACATTACATATTGCCTCGGCTTACGGCTCTCTGGAGCTGGATGAGCTTGTGAAGCAGTTCAAACGTGCGCATCGGGACTGCGTCGCCGTGATCGACTATTACCCGGAAAACGCCTATGACCGCCTGTGTACGGAGATGATGGCCGGTGACGGCCCGGACGTGCTGGATCTGGCCAATCTTTCCATTCCGCAGAATTCCTCCTATCTGGTGGATTTGTATCCGTATATTGATGCTGACTCGGATCTTGAGCGTGATATGTTTGTGCCTACGGTAATCTCTGCACTGGAATTAAACGGCCAACTTCGCTCCCTGCCTGCCGCTTTCATTGTGGGCACCGTAACCGCGCGCGTGGCTGACGTCGGTGAGCGTACCGACTGGACCATTGAAGAACTGCAGGACATTATGGCACAGAGAACAGATGATATTCATCTTATGCCCAACTGGATGGATCGACACAATTATTTGGCTTGGATAGGTATGCTTAGTCCTGGAGAGTTTATCGACTGGGAAAACGGAATTGCCTACTATGACAGTGAAAGTTTTCTCCGACAATTACAATTCTGCGAAACGTTAGACAGCTATGAGGAGTATGGCGATGGAGAAATTCCAGAATGGTCATGCCTGATAGAGCCGGAATATATTCAGAATTTGGTTCGCATTAATGGTATCCGGAATAATTACAAGGAAGATTTTACCTACATTGGCTTTCCTGGCGAAGGAATGTACAGGAGCCTCTTTGGCGTGGATCAGCTCCACTTTGCCATCTCCGTCAATAGCGACAAGAAGGATCTGGCCTGGGAGTTTATCCGGCTGGCATTGACGAAAAGGAATCAGGAAATGATTTGCGATAGCTGGCAACTTCCCATCCGGCAGGATGTGCTGGACGACAGACTGGAGACGGTTGTTGAAAACGCCAGTGACCGCCAGCGGTTCCGTCAACTGATTCAGAAGCCGCTGCGATTTGCTGGCAGAAATATAGATATTGCCCAGATTGTCATTGACGAGGGTGATGCTTATTTCGATGGTCAGCGCACCGTAGAGGAGGCGGCGGAGCGCATCCAGAACCGGGTTACGCTGTATCTCTCCGAGATCGAATAGGAGGCCGCTATGCAGAGACGACGTTTCCGAAAATCTCTCCCCTATTTGCTCCCCAGCGGCACGGGAACGACGCTGTTTTACACAGCGCCGTTCCT
>CABQGZ010001179.1 GCA_902463835.1 uncultured Lachnospiraceae bacterium | reverse complement strand
GACCATGCCTGCAACGAGCGCATGGCAATCATCGTTTCCGATATGGCGAAGCAGGAAGGTGTGACTGAAGCGCTCAAAGCGTCTGACCAGATGGAATGGGTGCGCCGCATGAACAATATCCACAACCGCGCAGAAGAAATTGTTCTGCATGAGCTTGTGTACGCATGATACCATAAAGAACGCCCTCACAGCAAGTCGTTACATGGCTTCTGTGAGGGCGTTTCTACGTTAATTTATCTTCCAGTACCCGCTGCGGTCTGAGCCGATACGTTCAATGATTCCCTTTTGCTTTAGAGCTTTCAGATACTTTGTTACAGAAACCCTGCTGACATGCAGCTTTTCGGCAAGCTGTAATGCAGTGTATCCCGGATCTTCCAGCAGAAGTTCGAGCGTTTTTTGTTCCTTATCTGACAGCTTATCAGAAAAGTTATCAGATAAGTTATCTGTAAATTGCTTGTTCAGTCGAACGACCCGATCCTCCGGAGCTGTGAATTTGATCATAATGTCTCCGGGATGGATGGTGTATTCCGGAAGCGGGAGTTTGTCCGCTTTTAGTGCGTGACAAATCTTTTCGACGCCGCGCCCCCAGCTTTCAATGAACCCGGCAAGGTAAAACACATGTGCAATATTCGGATTGTAGGGCTTGGAAGCGTGCTTCTGCATCAGGTTTTCCAATGTCCAATCCTCCGGAAGGCTTCCGATATTTGCCACATAAAGCCGATCTTCATATACGCTGATTTGTATCGGTATCCCGGACTGATACTGCTTATGGCAAATTGCGTTCAGCAATGCTTCTCGAAGTGCTGCCTCCGGCACAAAGTACCGTTCAATGCGCTGCACACCCTCGTAACGGATTTTGGCCCGCATATACTTCAAATAAATAACGTCCAGAGCTTTGTCTACCTGTTCCAAAATTGAACCGTGGATTTCATCCTGATAGAGTAATTCTGCGTCATTTTCAAAATATCCGATTTTGATATATGCGCCGGTCTGATACCTCTCCGGATCACTGCTAAACAAGAGCATAGCTGCATTTGTCAGATAATCGCCGTTTTTCAAATGCAATTTGTCCAGCAGAACTTCCTTTGGCTCATCCAGCAAGCTCGTTTCCATGCGCCCTTTCTTTGCGGCGAGGCTCTTGAACTTGGAAACAACTCCATCATCCACATCTGCCATTGAGAAGGCGGGCAACGGAAGATTGTCCCATGTGGCTCCGCGCTTGCGCATGAGAAACGCTTCCAGCGCCGGGCCGGTCAATATCTGCCGGGTGCTGCCGCTGCGGTAATAGTACACACCTTTGCAGGAAATGCCGATGGGATAGGCCGGAACATCAATTTCAAGATACTCCTTGCTGCCGTGGGTCAGCAGATTTACTCCTACAATGATACCCATAGCATCACGAATCTTGTTTGGAATGTCCTCCAGCAGTTTCCGAGCGTTGGGCAGACCAACTACATTCCCATCATCGTCACAGCCAATGTAGATTTTGCCGCCCTGTGCATTGGCATAGCCGCAGATCCACTCCAGATATTCATCCTTCCACTTGCTTTTCCATTCAATATTCTGGCTCTCAGGCATTATCCTCACCATCCTGTCCCTTATTTTTTCCTCTGCTCTTATAG
>CABQGZ010001178.1 GCA_902463835.1 uncultured Lachnospiraceae bacterium | reverse complement strand
GCAGTCCAGGCAGAAAAAATCTTTGGCGCCGCGGTTTATGAATTTTTTAGTAGCGCCCACCTCATTAGAGGAAAGGGCTGCTCCACAACGTACGCACTCCGCCATTATTTATTCACCACACGGCAGCGGTACAGAAGCGTGTCATGCTTCTTTACCATATGCTGGAACGTACCGTTTATAACCATGACAATCTCATCCTCCCAAAGATTATGGAGCTCAAGGGTCTTTCCAGTGCTTTCCGCCAGGCCAAGCTGATCCAGATTAAAACAGGCATAGGTATCTTCCTCCAAAAAATTGAAGAACCCAAGCGCGATATCTCCGCCCTCAAGCATTCTTGCGTAACACCGAAGCTCTTTATCCCCGATGGTTTTGAGCTTCATAACCTGGCGACAGGCGGGATCCTGATTAATTGCAATCACTTTCTTGTTAGAAAGGATGCCAAAGGCCGCTTCATTCATATTCCGTACATCACAGCCGATCATCAACGGTGAACCCATAAGTGACCAGATGGAAAAATGCGTTTTATACTGGGTGTCGGAAAGTCCCTCCAAACCAACGTGGCCCTCGCCATACATCCCTACCACAAGCATATCCATATCGTTAAAACATCCGATTCCGCCGTAACCAAGCCTGTCGTCCTGCGCATCCGTAAGCTTCTTAATGGACTCCCAGCTGTCCATAATATCACCGGCAGAACGCCACATTCCGGCAGTTGTTTCCCGTATCCATTCCGGGGTTTTGTCCACGCCCCAGGTACATGCGCTAAACAGGATGTCCCTACCGCAATTTTCAAGCGCCAGCCCCATGCGGCGGTAGAGATACTTGCCATGGATGATATCGCTGTGATAGCAGTAATCGTATTTCAGGAGATCCACGCCCCACTCGGCAAAGGTGGCGGCATCGATAAATTCATGCTCGAAGCTTCCGGGATACCCCGCGCAGGTCAGATTGCCTGCGCAGGAGTACATGCCGAATTTCAGACCCTTTCCATGCACGTAATCGGAAACATACCGCATCCCATGCGGAAATTTTTGGGGGTCGGCCGCAAGGCGTCCGTTCTCGTCCCGTTCCTTTAAGGCCCAGCAGTCGTCGATGACAAGATAGTTGTAGCCAGCCGCGGCAAGACCGGTGGAAACCAGCTTATCCGCCGTTTCAAATATAAGCTGTTCATTTATCTTACTGCCAAAAGTATTCCATGAGTTCCATCCCATAGGGGGATATTTTTGAATCATTCTATTACCCTCCAATATAATTTGGATAGTGTCAAAAAAGAGCATTGACATTATACTATAATTTACTCAACCGCGTCTACCGCATGAAGTTCATTCGGCAAAAGCATAAATCGAAATTCTATATGTTTTTCACATAGCTGATATTTCGGTTCCAGGTCAGGCCCGCAGGAAGCAGAACCAAGACCGGAATTTTTATAATCAAACCGCAGATAGGTTCTCCGCCGCTCTGGCAATTCATCCATGTGTCTGGCCATCGTCAAATCATGCGAGGAATACGGCAAGACGGACAAATCTGCGCCTTGGCGGCACTCAAATATCATCTCTCCTATTTTCACATACCTGACGCCAGTATGATTTCCATGCTCCTGTGGAACAGGATAAGGCACATATTCCTTT
>CABQGZ010001177.1 GCA_902463835.1 uncultured Lachnospiraceae bacterium | reverse complement strand
CGTTAATGACCTGTGGATACTTCTCTGCCCAATCGTTCATCACTGGCGTTTCGTCTTTGCCTCCACCGAAAAGGAAGATATGAGCGTGTGGATGATTGTGGATAAGTCGCAGTATAACTTTTTCCATCAGTTGTATCGGATATATTTTTCCTTCGTGTGCAGCGAAGGGAGCTATACCAATCCATGGCTCTGTTATATGCTTGTCTTCTAGCGAGATAGCATTCTCTCCTATTCCGAATACCTCTTTTGGTAAGATATTCAAATCTCCTAGTTTTCCATCCCCATAGATAGATGTAAAATCCATGTGGATAGGATATCCAAGTTGTGCAAAAACATCGGCATAGTTTTGGAATGATGTAGGTTGCTGTACCAGTTTTTTGCCATTAGATGCTACCAGCTTGCGTTTTCCCTTGCGATGTTTGTCGATATGTGCAACCTTGAAGTTATCCAGGTTGAAGCGCATACGCAGATAATCGGAACGCAGCACGCTATGCAAGTCGGCAATTGCTGTAAACTGTTTGGCAATCAATCGGCGATAGAGTGCATTGAGTCCTGTAACACCTTTATACTCTCCTTTTATGTCGGCTTCCATGAAACCGACGTTTGGAGCTAAGTCTTCAAAGAAAGGACGGGCAAAGGGACGACTGAGCACAGTAATTCTTACTTTTGGATATTGTTTTGCCAAAGATTGAATTACAGGTACGGTCATGGCTACATCGCCCATGGCAGAAAATCTAATTACCAGGATATGCTCAGTTTTCATCGTTTTTTCTTCTATATATTATATAAGGTAAAAAGAGAGCTATACTCCTTATTATATAATAAGGTATATGCGCTCTCCTATTCTGTTTTTTATTTCTTGTAGAGTACAGGATTGGTTGAAGGATCGTTGTACATCTTCATCTGTCGGTAAACCTTCATGTATTTGCGTCCAGCCTCGATATCTTCCAAGAGTTGGTCGATGGCAGTAGAAAGGTCTACCTGCTGTTCCAGGAGCACATCCAGTTTGGCTTGGCATTTCGCTTTGTGCTCAGCCGATGCTTCCGGCCGTTCCACCTGCTCCTTCATGTGGTAAATCTTGAGGGCAAGAATACTCAGGCGGTCAACAGCCCATGCAGGACTCTCTGTGTTGATGCGTGCATCATCCAGAACCTTCACGTCTTTGTATGTTTCGCGGAAGTAAGTATCGATTTGCTCAACGAGATCGGTTCTGTCCTGGTTGCTCTTGTCGATTCTGCGCTTCAATACGAGTGCTTCAGCCGGGTCTATCTGAGGATCACGGATAATATCCTCGAAATGCCACTGTACAGTGTCAATCCAACACTTCAGATAAAGGCAGTTCTCGATGCTACCTTCCTGGTATGGATTATTGATTGGTGTATCAATGTTGTCTTTGATGTGATAATCGGCTATCGCCTGATTAAATATCTTATTGGCTTTTTCTGTAAATGTCATATGGATTTAAATGTTTAATTAATACCGTACAAAAGTAACAAAATAATCTGAAACGACCAACAAAAAACGGAAAAATTGCTAAAAATATGCACAATTGGGGGGTGTTTGTGCACCATAATGCACTTTTTTCGCCAAAATATTTGTTTATCTCAAAAAAAAAGTGTTCCTTTGCAC
>CABQGZ010001176.1 GCA_902463835.1 uncultured Lachnospiraceae bacterium | reverse complement strand
GTTGAAGCCCGCCGTTCTCGGCGTGACCGATTGGAACAGGGCTGCCTGAACCCGCTCTCTGAGGGGAAGGGCATCAAAGTCCACAAAGAAGAAAAACAGCGCCGGAAGGACGATTAGTGCAAGTGTCGTGACAAGAATCACCTTGCTCTGCATTCGATAACGGTGGAAGTGCAGCTTGTTTTCGCAAATGTCATCCCATGTCAGAAATCCAATGCCGCCGGTTATGATCAGCAGCATGATCGTGATATTGATCACCGGATTTTGAACATAACCGGTAAGGGACGGATACAAGTTGTTGTTTGTTCCCAGAATGTCAAACCCTGCGTTGCAAAAGGCAGAGATCGAGTGAAATACCGCCATCCATATCCCGTGCCATCCGTAGTCGCGGCAAAACACCGGCAGCATGGCGAGCGCACCGATCAGTTCGATCAGAAATGTCCCTCGTAGGATGAACCGTGTCAGCCGGACGATCCCTCCGACCTTCGGCGCTGAGATGGCGTCCTGCATGGTGCTGCGCTGCATCAGAGAGATCCTTCGCCCGGACAGCAGCGCAAACGATGCCGCCACGGTGACAACACCGAGTCCACCTATCTGAATCAGCGTCAGGATCACCACTTGGCCAAAGACCGACCAATAGCTGCCGGTATCCTGCACCACAAGACCCGTTACACAAACAGCGGAGGTCGCGGTGAAGAGTGCTTCATGAAATGGCGTTACGCACCCGGCTGTTGTGGAGAGCGGCAGCATCAGCAGTAGCGCACCCAGCAGAATGACCCCGGCAAAGCCCAATATGATAATTTGAAAAGACGAAAGGCGGTGCTTTCTGCAAACCATTTCTTCCGACATCATCCTCACCCCTTATGAATCGCGCGATTGCTTTATTGTTCGCAGGTCAAACACACGTCGCATTGCCTGACTGTGATGAAGGATACCCTGTACGCACTCAGATCGGAGACCGTGATCTCCAAATTCTGAGCGGTAAAGGAATCGCCCTTGATGGGGACTCTATTCAGCTGCTCCATGACCCAGCCGCCGACAGAAACACTGTCCGATTCCAGCTTGACATCAAAGAATTCCATAAAATCTTCCAAGCTGACGGAGCAGTCCACGCGGTAGGTATTCTCGTCCAGCTTTTCAAAATCTTCTTCCACCTCGTCGTGTTCGTCCCAAATTTCACCAACCAGTTCTTCCAGAATATCCTCCATCGTAACAATACCGAGCGTGCCGCCAAAATCGTCTACAACGACGGCGACATGGGACTTCTGATGCTGGAGCATTTTTAGAATGTCGCGGATCTTCGTGTGCTGATAGACGAACAACGGTTCCGTCATGATTGCCGTAATGGGCTGATCCGTCATCTTGCCGTTGATATAGAAGTCCTTCTGATGAAGAACACCGACGATCTGATCGATGGTATCCCGGTAGACCAGCAGACGGGAGAAGCGGGACTGTGTAAAGACTCTGGCAATTTCCTCGTGGCTCTCGTCGATGTCCACGGCCTCCAATTCGATGCGATGCGTCAGAATTTCCGCCGCCGTCAGGTCGCGGAACTCAAGGGCGTTGCGCAGCAGCTCACCCTCATTTTCGTCAATGCCGCCGTCCTGCTCCACGTTCTCCATGAAAAGGAGC
>CABQGZ010001175.1 GCA_902463835.1 uncultured Lachnospiraceae bacterium | reverse complement strand
ATCCGTGATTGATGAAAACATGGTTTCCGATTTTCACATTAGCACCCATGTCGATCTGCATAGGCGGCATGATATGACTGGATTCCGGCATTCCCGGAATCAGTTCCCGCACAAGACTGCGGGAAGTTTCTTCCATCGGGTCGGTATGATTGATCTTGAAACACAGACTGTTGGAACGGCTGATTTCAGCCCATGTATTTTCATAATCGGGGATACGCATATCTACCCGCTCAAATTCTTCTTTCTTCATAAGCACCTCCTTAATCTGCCGGAACAAACTGGCTCAGATGAGTTTCCTGCTCCGCAAGGGTCATGGTAAAGAACCGCTGCCCCTTGTCCAATTTGCGGATTTCGGCCATTTCGTCATCGGTCAGGGAAAAATCGAAAATATTGAAATTATCCTTCATGTGCTGCGGGTTCGTGGTTTTCGGGAAGATGATGTTTCCCTCCTGAATATGCCAGCGCAGAATGATCTGAGCATTGCTCTTGCCGTATTTCTGACCGAGCTGTGAAAAAAGCGGCTCATTCAAAAGTCCTGCATCGGCGTGTCCCAGCGGATACCAACACTCGATTTTCGTGCCATAAGGTGCGATGCGCTTCTTGAGCGCAGCTTGCTGATAATACGGGTGGCACTCTACCTGCAAAACAGCGGGCTTGATGTTGGCTGCGGTCAGCACTTCTTCCAATCGTTCCGACTCAAAGTTGGACAGACCGATGGAGCGGACTTTACCCTGTGCCACAGCTTTTTCCATATCGCGCCATGCGCCGAGATAATCGCCAAACTGCTGATGCGACAACAACAGATCGATATAATCTGTGCCAAGACGACCCAGCATCTTGTCGATGCCATCCATTGTCTTGCCCTCACCGTACTCGCTGGGCCACAGCTTGCTGGTGATCCAGATTTCCTCACGGGGAATCCCACTCTCCCGGACAGCTGCACCTACGCCACGCTCATTCTGATAGGCATGGGCAGTGTCAATGTGACGGTATCCCATCTGCAAAGCCGCAAGGCAGGCTTCGCGGGTCGGTTCGTCTCCTCTGACCATGTAGACGCCAAGGCCAAACTGCGGAATCTTATTACCATCATTCAAAGTTAATTCTGTTTCATCGTATGAAATCCTCCTGATTATTTTGAATTTGTTGGAACGGGCAACTTTGCCTTTCCCGAACTATTTTGCAGCTTTTTATACAGTACTACCGCAATGGTTGCACCGCAGCATTCCATAAACGGCTGTACCAGCATCAGGCCGTACATAGGCCAAAGCAGGTTGAAAAATACCATAAGCGGCAAATCCAAAATGCCTTTTCGGAACAGCGATAAGAACAACGCCTGCTTTGCTCCGCCAATTCCTTGAAATACCGCAATCAACATAAATTCGACGGTAATGAATGGCAGTGCGAGTGTCCGCAGCCGCACAAACTCCGCGCCATATTGCACAGAGCTGGCATCGTCCACAAAAAATCTGACGATGAAAGGGGAAAAGGCTTCACAGAGTATAAAGCAAATGACCGCACAGGCAATTCCGCGTGTCAGCGCAAACCGTACCACTTTGTGCATCCGCTCTCTGTTTCCAGAAGCAAAATTATATGCGATCAGCGGCAACACACCGCTCGAAATACCCATGATTGC
>CABQGZ010001174.1 GCA_902463835.1 uncultured Lachnospiraceae bacterium | reverse complement strand
AAACTCGATGTTATCTTCCTGTCGTTCGTTCAAATCGCGTGCGTCTTCATGTGGCTAAAATAGTGTCAACAGGCTCTAAAAGGAAGAAATACCCCGTTATTTGGCTCGGAAAGATCAAATCATTCCGACGGGGACAATGGAAATTTGGCCCAAATCATCCAAGGTTCTCAACAAATCGGTTAAATTTTCATGATAGCTTTCGAAACGTTTCTTACTTAACCATGGGAAACAAAACACTTTCTTATCGTTTGCATAACCTATGGCAGCCATTGCTTTGAATATTTCATTCCCTACGCCTGCAAGGGGCCTTTCAAACCGTTCACTATCCATATGAAACAGCTTCCTTATATCTTCGCAAGAATCGTTTGAGTGGCTGCTTTGCAAGCCATGTTTTATAAGCTGAGCTACGGAGTCATGGACAGAAAACAGAGGATCCAATTCGTCCAAATAACAGGAGAATGGTGCCAATTCATCTAAGCAAATCAGGTTATTGTTTACATTGATTTGGGGTTGTCCAAACAAAACGAAATCTTCCGGTCGATGTATATACATTGACAGCAAATAACTGATAGCCCAGTTACCCGAATCAATTTCACCCATCAACGTATTTATACCCGGCAAAAAAGTATGGCACGAACCGTTTGACATACAATCATGCGCAGAATAAAAATTCGATTTGCAATGAACATATCCTTCGCTTTGTACTTTAATACTGCTGATTCTCATTTTTGTCACCCCACAATTTGTACATCTCAAACAGCAATTGGTCCTGGCACAGTACTAACCACGGGACCCAACATCTGAACTCTGGAATCCGTTATTCCTGGATCCATAACAAATGTTGCGTTAGTTTTGAAGGAAATAACGACCCCCATATGAGCACCTGAATTTTCGATAGCATAATTGTTAGGAAAGGTTTTCCATGCGTATACATAACCGCCCTCCCACGCACTTCCATATGTATAACCACTGCTAATAATTGATAAAGCATTGGCCTCGGTAGTAACATGATAATAAGTAGTACCATTATTTTGTGGAGGAGCAGGGATGACCTCGTCTTTGGCTTCATCTTTGGCTTCATCTTTGTCCTTAAAGTTCGGACAGGGTATCGCCGGAGTTGTTGCAGTTATGGTAGTATACAACGCAACTCCTGCGCAAACCAACGCACCACCAAGCAACAGAACACCAGATACCACATCTGCCGGTCCCGGCGCAGGAGTGTCCACCTGTGAAATTCCTGCTGCTACAGCAAAGAAACCACTGGCTTGCTGTATTGTTTGGGCGAATGCATCCCATAGTTCTTTCCAAAATTGCCCCGTAGAATCCACTCTGTTAACCGGACTATTCCCGCAGTACGCATACATATTGAACCCGATGAGGTCTCCATTGGCATTCACGTACCCATCCGCATTCAGAAACCGTCCCCACTGCGGCACATAGTACCGGCTTTGCAGATAGTACAGCCCGGTATCGGTGTCATAGTAATACCCACGATACCGGAAGGGATTAAGCGTGCGGACAATCCGCTTCTGAATCGTTGTCGTGCCCGACTCGGTGGAAACCGTGCAGTTGCCCCATGCGTCATAGGTATAGGAGCCTATCTTGGTTCCGTTTTCCGTGTAGATGGCGATAA
>CABQGZ010001173.1 GCA_902463835.1 uncultured Lachnospiraceae bacterium | reverse complement strand
TATCCTTACAATTTGACATATTGATTATCCTCCTTAAATTACGCAACGATTTCCTTATGGGGCTCCATACCCAGCTGGACGGCCAACGCATGGTGAAGAGCCATGCGGTCGTAGGCCTTGTAAACGATGCCCATCCTGCGCAAGAGACGGGGCTTGTCCACCGCCATCACTTGCTCGCACAAAGCGATGCTGGCGCGGTCCAGTCCCTGTCCCCACAGGTAGACATGGGTGGGCAACTGATGCTTATTCATCTGAGAAGTCAGAGGAATCACAGTGACCACCGGGCTGTGGGTATTGGCCAAATTGTTGGAAATAATAACAACTGGCCGACGGCCATGCTGAACGTGACTGCCTTTTGGGGCGGGAATATCCGCCAGCCAAATATCATACTGCTTCATTTCCAGCACCCCTTTCGTATTCCTTGTTCAGCAGGGAGACTGCGTTCGACAGGGTCTCCATAGAAGTGTGTGTATAGTCATTGGTGGTAGCGATGCTGCTGTGACCTGCCAGACGGGCGATCAATTCCAGCGGCACACCCTTGGCCTGCAGCCGGGTGACATAGGTGTGGCGGCAGCAGTGGGGGGTGAGTTTTCGTACACCTTGGATTTTTTTGAGTTCCCTGTAAAACAGGTTTCGAAATGTCCCCACGCTGTAGAGTAGGCTGTCCCTCGTGGAAGTCCAGATGAACGCTTGACCGCCTTCTTCACGAATAGCTTTCGCATAGAGCCTATAAACTTCTGGCACGGGAATAACACGCTTGCTCCGCTTGCTTTTCGGAGGGCCTAACATTGGATGCCCATCGACCATCTTGATTGCTTTATCGATGTGGATAGATGAACCGTCTGCAGCAATATCAGCGGGTTTAAGCGCCAACAGCTCCTGTACGCGAATGCCGGTTCCGAGCATAATCCGAATGCTGTTGCCGAGCAGGTTGTCTGGAAGTCTTGTCATCAGAAGAGAAATCTCTTCGCTCGTAAATGCATCCTTGCTGCTCTCTTCTTGAACGAAAGGACAACGCGTCGCTTTCGCCAGACGACCTGGGTTCTTTTCGATAAGATCGTTTGCAGCCGCCGCATCAAAAATTTGGATGAGCATTGTGCGGCACTTGTGGACCTTTGATTCTGAACTGCCAGTCTTTTTGAGGCTGTCAAGGAAATCACTGATGTGCATTGCCTTAATTTGGTCAATGGGTGTGGTCCCAAAGCCAGCCTTGAGGATCTTGAGCGTATACTGATAGCCAGAATAGGTCGAAGGCTGTACCTGACCATTGTAATCCTTGTACCAACGGTCTGCCCACTCCGAAAAAGTCGGCATGGTGCATTCAACATCTTCTTCGAGGTCGATACCTTCAAGTCGCCGACGCATAAGCTGCTGAACCTCACCCTTGGTCGGAGCCGTAAAGCTCACAATGTTGCGTTTGCCATTCGGCTTGTATCCATCCATAACTTGTCCACGCCATTTGCCATTTGGCAGGCGACTGATACTGCCGTCACCATTGCTCCTTTTTATCATCCTTCTCCCCCCTTTACGCCGTCCGCATCTGCAGACGGATATCCTTGGGAATGGTCGTACGCTGATCGACCCACGCGAGGAAAGCGTCTCTTGGAATCCGAATGCAACCGCCAAAACGGCAT
>CABQGZ010001172.1 GCA_902463835.1 uncultured Lachnospiraceae bacterium | reverse complement strand
ATGCCGATCTTTTTCTTTTCCGCCTTGGTGCTCAGCACCGCAACGGCATAGATGCCCTTGTTTTTCAGGAACGGAAATGCCTGCTTTTTGCTGATGATGAAACTGGACAGCAGCGGCAGATAGTCCTGCCGGAACAGTTTTTCCAGCTCCGCACGGCTTTCTTCTTCCATGTGAGCAAAATCCAGCAGGCGGATACCCTGCTCTGCAAGCTGTTCCAGCAGACCATTGTAGGCAGCATCCCGCCGGGCCGTCAGCTTATGAATAAACGCCAGTGCAGCATCGATCTGCTCCCCGCTGGTCATATTCGTTTTGTTTTCACGTGCGTTTTTGTCCAACAACATCTGATCCTGCAGGCTTCCGATTCGCACCATAAAAAACTCATCCAGATTGCTCTGGAAGATCGACAAAAAACTCAGGCGCTCACAAAGGGGCAGGCGAGAATCCTCGGCCTCTTCCAGAACGCGCTCGTTGAACCGCAGCCACGAAAGCTCACGGTTTGCATAGCAATGATAGGTGTTTTCCATATTCCTCTTCCTTTTCTCCGACCGGAATGCAGCGGATTGCATGATACAAACGCTTTTATTGTACCGTGCAAATGTAAAATCAAAAATCAGGAATGTGTCTGGAATATGTAAAATTGCTTTCGCACACAGATTTTACCGCAATTTGATTGCAACTGCGCCAAAATTATCGTACAATCATAAATACTTTCTTTTCACAAGAGAATCGAGGAACAAAAGCCATGACGTATAAGGACATCAAGCACAACGAAGAAGTCAACGAACTACTGAAAAAGGGCAACCAGAATCTGGGCCTGCTGGGCTATACCGACCACTCACAGGCTCATTGTGTCCGGGTGGCAGAGACTGCCGCCCACATCCTGAAAAAATTCGGCTATCCGGAGCATGACATCGAGCTTGCCCGGATCGCAGGCTATATGCACGACATCGGAAACGCCATCAACCGCAGCCGCCACGCCGAATACGGCGGGCTGCTGGCCAACGAGATTCTCAAACAATATGACCTGAGCATTCCGGACCGCATCACCATCGTGTCTGCCATTTCCAACCACGATGAATCTACCGGCGGTGCTGTGGACCCCATCTCGGCAGCTCTCATCATCGGCGACAAGACCGATGTGCGCCGCAGCCGCGTGCGGGAAAAACCGAAGGCAACCTTTGATATCCATGACCGGGTCAATTATGCCGTGACAGATCAAACCCTGAAGATCAACGCTGAGAAAAAGGTCATCTCGCTGAACCTGCAAATTGACACCGACATTTGCAGTATGTACGAATACTTTGAGATTTTCCTGCAGCGGATGCTGATGTGCCGCGGGGCCGCCGATATGCTGGGAGCAACCTTCAAGCTGACGGCCAACGGTGCCAAAGTTCTTTGAAAGTTGAAAAGCCGAAGTTGTCGCACACTTTTGTGTGCAGCAACCTCGGCCCAATTTTAATCCTCTAACCCACGGTTTCCAGCTACATTCTTCAAATATTCTGCCGGATCACCGTTCAGAATCAAGTCTGCATACGCCAGAGGGTCATTATAGATGAGATAATCCAACTCCGACCTCTGCGCCATGGTCACGTCCAGCGCATCCTCGACCCCATTGCAATTGATGGAGACCATTCTCCCA
>CABQGZ010001171.1 GCA_902463835.1 uncultured Lachnospiraceae bacterium | reverse complement strand
ACCGAAATCTGCCCCAAAGATCACAGGGATGTTGGCTGGCACTTTATCCTGGATAATGTCTGCGATGGTTTCAACAATCAATCCACAACTATCATCGAACCGTCCAAATACAATGCCTTTGATTGTGTCCGCACCCTCGATCTGCAAAAGCGATTCCAGATTGCGGTCAAACTCATAGCAGAAATAGTCGCCCATGATATTGTCATCTTCCAGAAACAGCACCTTATTACGGATGTCGGGCATATATGGGGTTCCTTGCAGCAGATTCAACGTACAAAGATTGCCGCCGATGATTGTCCCCTCACAAGTACCTTCTTGGATGGTGTGATATTTCGCCGCCGTTTCAGAGGGTGTAACCATGATGGGAGTATCTTTCATCACACAATCGAAAAATGCTTTGCGGGTGTATTCAGCTTCTCGATCGAAGGCGAATGTGCCATAGTGTGGACCATGGTAAGTGACAAGCCCTGTTTTGGCATAGACAGCATTATGCAGGGCAGTGATATCAGAAAATCCGCAAAGGATCTTTGGGTTCTTCGCAATCAGATCATAGTCAAGATGACGCAGGAGCTGATTGCAATTAAAGCCGCCCAGACAGGTAATGACCATCTTTACATTTGGGTCGGAAAATGCTTCATGGATGTCCTCAACCCGTGATGCGATACTGGAAGAATGGAACTTTCCAATCTCTCGGCTGTTCTTGGAAAAGGTAAGATTAAACCCTTCTTTGCGCCAGAAGTCAACCGCATGATGATGCACATCCTGTCTCACTTCTGTTAGATTTCTGGATGGCGCAACAACGCGTACTTCATCACCAAGTCTCAGCTTGCTTGCAACCATGCGATTAACTCCTTGTTAATTTCTTAAAAACTGGACACCAATCGTGATACCTATTGTATCAAAATTGGTGTCCAGTTATGTCATAACTCAACACTATAGATTTTTTATTTCTGCGGATTATCTCCTTCCCGATATGGAACTACAGCAGAAGGAACAACTTCAGACGCAGGATCAGCATGAACATGCTGATCATCAAAAAAGATATGTGCACCAAAAGCAGAAAGCACATCCCGCTTACTTACTCCACCAAGGAAAAACGCCTCATCAATATGGACATTCCATTTTCGCAGGGTTTTGATTGCCCGTTCATGTGCTGGGGCATTTCGTGAAGTAACCAGCGCAGTCCTAATGGGGGAATTGCCCTTATCCTGAAATAGCTCTTGAATATGCGCTATGGTCAAGAGAAAGTTTGCGAACGGTCCTTTTTGCAGAGGGATATCCGCCTTAGCCCTTTCGTTTTCCATAAAAGCCTGCATTCCCTCGTGCTGATATATTCGCTCCGATTCAGATGCAAATAGGACCGCATCTCCATCAAATGCAATACGTATTTGGTCTATTTTTGCTCTCGGATCAAAATGTGAAGTCCCGGTCAGAATTTTTCCTGCTGCAACATCACTATCTATTGCTTGCTTCACATCTGGCTCAAAAGCTGAAAGAAACAAATCTGTTTTAAATGCCCTCAAATAAGGAGCAATCTCAGATCCACCAGTAAGTGCCGCCCGTGTAATATCAAGTTCGTAATCTTGGATGGAATTAAAAATACGCAAACTTGTGTTTGGGCTGTTGCGAGACATAACGATAA
>CABQGZ010001170.1 GCA_902463835.1 uncultured Lachnospiraceae bacterium | reverse complement strand
TCTTCGATTCCCGTTCTGATGCTGTTTATCTCACTGGTGCAGTACACGCCGGTGGAGAAGAGCATGATTCTGGGGCTGGTGAACCGATACATGCCAGGCTATGTGGTACCTCTTCTGGTGGGGGTCATCGATGAGATTTACAACCGGAGCGTGGGTGTGATCTCCATCACGGCGATCATGGCCGTCTGGGCGGCGGCAAAAGGGATCCAGTATCTCTCCAACGGCCTGAACTCGGTCTACGACATTATGGAGACCAGAAATTATTTCCGGCTTCGTCTGCGTGCTATGCTGTATACGCTGGTGCTTCTGGCGGCCATTATTATGACCATGATGCTTCTTGTCTTTGGAAATTCCATACAGCGCCTCTTGGTGCAGTACATTCCCATTGTGGCAAAGCTGACTATGATCATTATCCGGTTGCGCCTTTTGATCATGCTTGCTGTGTTTATTCTGTTTTTTGCCATTTTATTCAAGATGCTGCCCAACCGGAAGGCGGCCATAAGAAGCCAGCTGCCGGGAAGCGTGCTGTGTGCCGTGGCCTGGTTTGCCGTGTCCTTCGGGCTGTCGGTGTATGTGGATTACTTCAACGGCTTTTCCATGTACGGAAGCCTGACCACCATTGCGCTGATCATGCTGTGGCTGTATTTTTGTATGTATATCCTGCTGGTGTGCGGGGAGATCAACAGTATTTATGAGGAGAATTGGAAGAGACAAAAGAAAGGATAATTTTATGACAAGGAAGGAAGTATTTGATTGGTGTACACAAAAGTACGATACGAAGCCGGATTATCCGTGGAATGATGGAAACGCTGTTCTGCGGCACAGTGATAATAATAAATGGTACGGAGTAATATTGGAGGTAGGCAGAGACAAGCTGGGCTTGTCCGGTGAAGGTGAAGTGGATGTTCTGAACCTGAAGTGTGAGCCGATGTTGATTGGTTCTCTTCGGGCGCAGAAGGGTTACCTACCCGCTTACCATATGAATAAAGAAAATTGGATTTCTATTTTGCTGGATGGGTCAGTGCCGGAGGAAGAAATAAAAAAACTGATAGATCTAAGTCATCGGATGACAAAGCCGAAAAAAATCCTTGCACTTTTGGACTCATCGTGCTAGAATAATTGCCATAGGTAAGAAAAAAGCAATGAAGGTGCACAGTAGGTACTTCAAACTGCCCCCCAGAGAGAGAGGATCATCGGCTGCAAGTCCTCTTGGGAAAGGAAGAAACCGAATTTCACACCCCAGCTGCATGTCTGAACGCTGATGCAGGAAGCGATTCTTAGCAGTGGTAAGTAGGAGATGACGTTCTATGCACGTTACGCATAAGAGAGTCCGGCTATTGTCGGGAATCAGGGTGGTACCGCGGAGATTTCGTCCCTATGTCAGAGATGACATAGGGACTTTTTGCGCGAATAAGCAGAGGAAGATGCATAGACAGTGAGTGGAAAGCTTGCTTTACAATCACTGTCTGGGCATCTGACGAGCAACGCGAGCCACGGATTCCGAAGGAATCTGTGGCCTGCTTATTCGCCTCACTATGCCAACCACCCCACCAGAAAAACAAAAAAGGAGAAAATCATGAGAGAGAGATTAGAGCAGATCAAAGCAAATGCAATCCGTGAGATTGAAAATTCAGACGGTCTTGCAA
>CABQGZ010001169.1 GCA_902463835.1 uncultured Lachnospiraceae bacterium | reverse complement strand
GAGTCAGGGTCTCGGTGCTATCTCCGGTATGGCCGACACCTACTGGGGCAAGAATAAGGGCCGTTCCATGGAAGGTGTCTTAGTGAAGGCAACCACCGCAATGGTCGTGTTATTCATGGTGATTTCCGCAATACTGTGCATTGGAAGTTTTTAGAACGTATGAGGCTGTCGTGTATCGGCAGCCTTTTTATCTTCCGGGAAACATTTTTCCGATTGGATGAAAACAGTGCAAAATGCACCACGTGGTATAGAAAACAGGAAGGAAAATATGACTCAGGAAAAATTAGAACAGAGAAAACAGACGATATACAGTCTGGTCAGTGACGATCTGTATGTTCCCATGAAGATTAAGGAGATCGCGATACTCCTGAACATTCCAAGAGAAAACAGGTCTGAACTGGAGGAAGTCTTAGACGCCCTGGTGGCGGAAGGCAAGATTGAGGTATCCGTGAAGGGCAAGTATTCCAAGGCCAGAGGTAAGCTGATTGCCGGCAGATTTATCGGTAATGCCAGAGGCTTCGGGTTTGTGGAGCCGGCGGATCAGGAAGGAGGGGACGTCTTTATCCCCGAAGATCAGACACACGGTGCGATGCATGGCGATCTGGTAGTGGCAGCGCTCGCTTCCGGGAAAATGGGACCTCGCCGGGAGGGCAGCATTGTAAAGATTACGGAGCACGCGGTCACAAGGCTGGTTGGTACCTTTGAAAAGAATAAGAATTACGGTTTTGTAGTGCCGGACAATCAGCGGTTCGGGCAGGATATCTTCATTCCTCTGGAGCGATCCAAAGGGGCGGTCACCGGACACAAGGTGGTGGTGGAACTCACTGGCTACGGCGGCAAGGACAAGAAACCGGAGGGAAAGGTGATGGAGATCATCGGTCATATCAACGACCCGGGCACGGATATTATGTCCATTATCAAAGGGTACGACCTACCGATGGAATTCCCGGAAAAGGTGTTGAAACAGGCGGAGGAGACAGCCCGTGGCGTCGGTGAAGCGGAACGGGAAGGACGGATGGATATAAGAGACTGGCAGACCGTCACCATCGACGGGGAGGATGCCAAGGATCTGGACGATGCCATCACCCTGACTATGGAGGGGGAGAATTACCGTCTGGGCGTCCATATTGCGGACGTGACACACTATGTGCAGGAGAGCACGCCGCTGGATGCGGAGGCACTGAACCGGGGAACCAGCGTATACCTGGTGGACCGGGTGATCCCCATGCTGCCCCATATCCTCTCCAACGGCATCTGTTCCCTGAATGAAGGGGAAGACCGGCTGGCATTAAGCTGTATTATGGTGATTGACCCCAAGGGGAATGTGATCGACCATACCATCGCACAGACCGTGATCCGGGTGGATCGCCGCATGAGCTACACAAGTGTGAAGAAGATTCTGGCGGATCGCGAGGAAGGGGAAATCGTCAAATATCAGGAGCTGGTGCCCATGTTTGCGCGCATGGAGGAGCTGGCTGCCATCTTGCGGGAAAAAAGGCGGAGCCGGGGCTCCATTGATTTTGATTTTCCGGAGACGAAGATCACACTGGACAAACGTGGTGTGCCGGTGGAGGTGAAGCCCTATGAGCGGAATGTAGCCACCAGGATCATCGAGGACTTTATGCTCATCGCCAACGAGACTGTGGCA
>CABQGZ010001168.1 GCA_902463835.1 uncultured Lachnospiraceae bacterium | reverse complement strand
ATACACATACTTCACATTAGCCGCGCCGGATATTGTAACAGGTTCCAGGGTCTGTACAAGGTTCAGCCGCCATCCATTGCCGTATCTTCCTTTCTGGGAGGACAGGGAGGAGTTATAGATATGTGACAGCGTAAAGCCGGTAATATCAGAGCGATAAGTTAGCCCATCAAAGACAAAGGTAAGATCGCCGTTGTACCGATTGATATAGGAAGTTCCTGTAAGAGATCCTATATTCTGCGTATCATAGCTCCAGTAATCCTCCAACCCCACGATATTGCGGTAGGTGATTTCCACATATTTCGATATGCTGCCATAATAAACGCTCTGCTTGGCAAAATAGTAGACCTGCTGTCTGGACGATACCGTAGACGCATCATCATGGAGCTTCAATAAGATACCGTAGTTGGCGCCGCCATTATGCCATTTATTCACCAGACGGGTAATATTATAGCTGTCACAAGAAAATTCGGAATCCCCAACCTTGTTTCCGGTATTTACGATTGCATAGTCCTCGATGATGGAGTTATAGCCCGGCGCATTTCCCCACCAGGTACCTCCCTCTATAAATGCACCTGTCAGCTCATGCGCATCGATCTGTATTCCGTTATTTGTAACATACCGGCTGTCCGTGTAATGAATCAGGTTCAGCCTTGCATCCAGAATGCAGTCTGTGGACGCGATCTGGGAAGGAATGGCGAATTTTACCATGCCACGCATTATAACCTGATCTCCATCGATAGTCGACGTCCTTTTTCCAATATTCAGAACATCCCATGTTCCGCGTATGTCGGGAATAGAAGCCGTCTGCACGTTGCTGATATACGTATCTATTACATCTGCCCCATTCACCCACTGAACAAGTGTGGGATCAAGCATAACCGGGTATTGTCTTGTGCTGTCTGAAAGCCAATCAATATCCGGCGTATAGGTCAGCTGATATCCCCCGTCTTCTTCCATAAGTTCAACTGCAACGCCATTGGTGTATTCTCCATTGGCATCCTGCATATAAGGCGCTTCCATACGATATATCTCAACGCCCTCTTCATCAATAAAACTCACAGAGCCATCATTGTTCTTTATTACACTCGCTGCTGAAGTCAGCAGCTCAAAGGTAAAGCTGCGCTTCGTTAATTCATTCAGTATGATTGTTTCTTTCAGACGGTCTCCAACAACATCGTACTGGATATCTACGTTTTCATGAACCGCTTCATATTCCGCACGACTGTTTACATTTTTTGCAAGCGTTATGTCACTCTCATCAAGTACCATTGCCTTATCACAGGTCAGCTTTCTGTTCTCTGCATCAACAAGGCGAAATTTTACATAACCATTCTGATCTGAAAATTCCGTATACTGGCTCTCATATTCCTCCGGCAGCTTTACCTTAAAGGAATTTGCCTTGTTTTCATAATACCCGTTCTCATCCTCATCGGTCTTGTATTCCAAACGATTATCTATTTCCTCATAGCTGCCATTTTCCAGATAATGCACAGTCTGAGGATAAACACATGCCTTGATACTGCGGTCACTCATCAAAAAATACTTTGTATCCGGCCCACGCTTTTCCGTTATTTCAGCGACAATGCATGCCTCCTTCTCACTTTGTACTTCTTTTTGCAGTTTGGCAACCATCTCCCGCTCGACTGTATC
>CABQGZ010001167.1 GCA_902463835.1 uncultured Lachnospiraceae bacterium | reverse complement strand
AATAAATATTTTTCGTGTCTACTTTTCTTGACTGCTACATCTACTTTTCTTGACTACTACAATTTTTTGAACGCATTTTCTGAGTTCGTTGTGAAAAGTGTGTGTTCGCATCAGAAGTTCGCTGTAAAAAATGTGGTTTCAAGCCAGAAGCTCGTTGCATTTTTTGCGATTCGGTGGTATACTATATTTGCAGTATGAGATAGGGGGTGCAAGTATGTACCGAATCGCAATGGAAAAGCTACTGAAATGGAAAGAAAGCAAACGGCGGAAGCCGCTGATTATCGAGGGCGCACGGCAAGTCGGGAAAACCTGGCTGATGAAGGAATTCGGAAAGCTCTATTATACCGATACCGTATATATCAACTTCGATTCCAATTCCAGAATGGCTGAACTGTTTGCCTCTGATCTAGACACAGAGCGTTTGATCATGGGGTTGGAATTGTATTCCGGCCGAAAAATTGATCCCGACCACACCCTCCTGATTTTTGATGAGGTACAGGAAGTGCCAAGAGCGCTCAGCTCTCTCAAGTACTTTTACGAAAATGCGCCGGAGTACCACATTGTATGCGCAGGCTCTCTGCTGGGCATTGCCCTGCATGAAGGCACTTCTTTCCCAGTGGGTAAAGTGGACTTTTTGAAGCTATTCCCGCTCTCTTTCAAGGAGTTTTTAATGGCCGCCGGCAAGGAACGCTATGCAGAGCTGCTCAGCAAGCAGGATTATCCAATGATCACGAGCTTTAAGCAGACCTACATTGATGCGCTCAAGCAGTATTATTTTGTAGGCGGCATGCCGGAAGCGGTGCAGAGCTTTGCGGAGAACAAGGATTTTAATGAGGTCCGTGAGATACAAAAGAGAATCCTTGCCGCTTATGAGCAGGACTTTTCCAAACACGCACCGAATGAGATCGTTCCCAAGATCCGCATGCTTTGGAACAGCATCCCCTCGCAGTTGGCAAGAGAAAACAAAAAGTTCGTCTATGGCCTCGTTCGAGAAGGCGCACGAGCCAAGGATTATGAAACGGCGATTCTGTGGCTTTCCGTCTGAGGACTGGTTCATAAGATCAGCCGTGTAAACGCTGGCGGAATTCCCCTGAAGGCCTATGAGGACTTAAAGGCATTCAAGCTGTTCCTTGTGGATGTGGGACTGCTTGGGTGTATGGCAGGCCTTCGCCAGCGCACCTTACTGGACGGAAACGACCTCTTTATTGAATTCAAAGGTGCCCTTACGGAGCAGTATGTTTGCCAGCAGCTGAAAACCATTGAGGATCTGGGCGTTTACTACTACACCAATGACAGAGGTTCCTGCGAAATTGACTTCATCGTGGATACAGGCGAGCAGGTGATTCCGGTAGAGGTGAAGGCTGAAACCAACCTCCGGGCAAAAAGCCTGAAAACCTATCAGGAGAAGTTCACACCCGAAATCGCCGTCCGTACTTCGATGGCGGATTTCAAAAAAGAAGACCGGCTTGTGAATTTGCCGCTGTATGCAGTAGAGCAGATTGCCGAGCTATAACTCGTGATCTGCCGCACCGCCGCTGTGATACGCAAGCCGGGAAATGTACCGAGTGTGTGATAGAATGAGACTGACAAATCGGGATTTATTGAGGTGTTTAGAATGAAACAGAAAGTACCTATGATATGCAACATTGT
>CABQGZ010001166.1 GCA_902463835.1 uncultured Lachnospiraceae bacterium | reverse complement strand
CAAAATGGATCTGGAGCGCAAGGGCAAGCAGAGCTATCAGGGCTGGATGTTTGCCCGGCTGTTGGCATTTTCCAACGGCGATTTGCAAGCGCTCTATGACCGGAGCGACGGCTTTTACCGTCGACAGCTTGTGCTGACCACCAAGGAAAAGCCTGCTGGACGGGTGGACGATCCTGACCTTGCCGAAAAGATGAACGCAGAGGCCGAGGGCATCTTCCTGTGGGCGTTTGAGGGCTTGCAGCGGCTTGTCGCCAACAACTTCAAGTTTACGGAAAGCCAGCGCACACGGGATAACCGGGAGGCGGTCAAGCGGGATAACAACAATGTCTTTGATTTTCTGGAATCGGAGGGCTATATCCGACTGAAAGCAGACGGCACCATCAGCTCCAAGGACTTGTACGAGATTTATCGGATGTGGTGCGAGGAAAACAACCTGACACCGTTGAAACGCCGCAGCTTCAGCGACAGCGTGATTGCCAGCCAGAGCAAGTACAATCTGGAATACTGCAACAAAATCACGAATGCCGCCGGTCGGCGGGTCTGGGGCTTCTTCGGTATCGAGGCGGTTGCCAGACCTAATATAAATGGGTTTTCCGATGTTTCGGAGCGTACGTACGTACCGGACGGATGGCCGGATTGATTTTGCCGCCGCGCCGTGTACGTATGTACGCAGCGGCTTACCCAAAACGCCGCTATATAGAAAAATGCTGACCGGCAGAGCTTATATTTTAGGGCAGAAATCAAGGCAAGTGAAATCCGCAAATGATTTTCCCGATGGCAGAAATGGTTTTACGGAATCGCGCTTCTCGGAACAGAAAAGCAGATACACGGAAGCGTTTGAAAACACACGGTTTGAAGCCAAGTCACGCGGAACGGGAAAGGCGGTAGGTGCCACCTGTGGACAGGACATCACACCAGCAATTCTGAACGGATTTGATGACAGCAGAAATTTTTACGATACAGCGAAGCGGATGCGTCGGAGAACGTACCTGCTTCGCTATTTCATGATCTGAATTTAGGAGGATTTTTTGAATATGAATGTACGCAACGAAATCAAGGCGCAGATTATCCGTGCCGGTTTTACCATGCAGGAGGTCGTTGACCGGCTGCATGACGAATGCGGCTGGTCGGACAGTGTTTCCAACCTGTCTGCCAAGCTGCAAAGGGAGAGCATCCGCTACAAAGAGGTCGTGGAGTTGGCCGACGCGCTGGGTTATGACCTCGTATGGCAGAAACGGAGGGAGAGATAAATGAGCAAGCCACAGTTTGCCATTCTCCGCTTTGCTAAATACAAAGGACCGGAGATTTCCAATATTGAATCGCACAATGAGCGCACAAAAGAGAATTACGCCAGCAATCCAGACATCGATAAGAGCCGCAGCCACTTGAATTTTCACCTGATTACGCCGGAACAAAAATACCGGGCAGAGGCAGAGCGACAGATCAAGGAGGTCGGTTGCCGCACCCGCTCGGACAGCGTGCGTGTGGTGGAAGCACTTGTAACCGCAACGCCAGAGTTCTTCAAAGGAAAGAAGAAAGACGAGATCAAAGCCTATTTTCAGGAGGCGTTGGACTTCATCAAGCAAAACCAGAATCCAGAAACAATTATATCCGCCGTGGTGCATATGGACGAGAAAACGCCCCATATGCACCT
>CABQGZ010001165.1 GCA_902463835.1 uncultured Lachnospiraceae bacterium | reverse complement strand
TGTCATCGCCGGTAGCATAGACAACACCTGTACACATGAGGATGCAGCACAATAGAGGAATGTGGTCATATCCCGCATGACGCTGGACTTTCGCTCCCCCGGTGCGGCGATCACCACTGTGTACAAGCTCAAAGGCTCACAGTATCCCGGCGTTCCCTCTATCTTGTATTTTCCCTGTAAGCAGATAGCCAGCACACCCAGGCTGATCACCGCTGCCATGTCCGGGGCAGTCTGACTGTGTTCAGCTACCGCACTCACATAATTCCGAACCACATCCAGGAGAGCATCTACCGGAAATGCAGGCAGGTCACTCCACTGTGGAGTCAGCGGAACAATAGGTTGAAAAAACGGTGACGACTCCGCTTTTGGAGTGTAAATCTCCCGGCAATGCTCGATTGCTTTCTGAATGGTGATTGCACCATACGTTGTGCCGGATTGCTGCCGGTCCCATTTATCCCGCATCAATCCCGACTGCCGGAACATAGTGTCCATCTTGGCAGCATCCCGTCCTGTCCAAAAGGCGAGATGACTGCACAACGCCAGATCTGCCTCTGATGGGGACAAATATCCCTCCAATGAACCATTCCAAAGGGCTGTGAATGCTGCCCCATTCTTACTGCTTTTTGCCAGTTGCAGAAGCTGCTCCATGCTTAAATCAGAGTTTTTTGCATTTATTGCATTTTCTGCGCCTACCTCCGGCCTGCGCATGAACTTGTCCAATAACACTTGCAGCTCCTGGGTCCGGTCACCATACTCATAATCCTCACAGCGGTTTCCGGTCACGGTGACATATTTGTTGGTTGCTCCCGCCACGTACACCTCAATTCCAGCCTGGTGGTTCATAATATAAAATCGTTTGGTATCATACTGAAACCCTTTTGCCGAAAAGAGAATGTGAAGACCGTTTCCGCTGGGGCTGTACTCGGTATAGCTGTGCATTAAGGCCACAATTTCTGCGGCGGTCTGGGTGTAATAGCCGCTATCCGAAACGCAGTTGTCCAGGTCAATCGCACAGATGCCGTTGAAAATTCCAATTCCAATGCCATCATATCCGCTGGCCTGTACTGCTGTTTTATAAGGTACGAAGCTGGAAGGATCGTTGCTTTTCGCTCCCAGACCGGTTTGCGGCTGGTATGGCACCTTCGTTTTCCTCTCATTCCGTTCCTCATACTTCCAGCAGCAGAACAGACCATTTTGTATGATGCTGTCTGGTAAAGCTGTCAAATTCTATTCCTCCTTAAATAATTGTTGAATTTGGCAGCTGCCGTGTTATAATATCCTTGCTGAGTGATAGTCACACGGCAGCTGCCGTTTGTACTGTCCGTCAAGAGTTCTCATCTGCCAGGATGAGGGCTCTTTTTTTTATGCGGTTTCCGGCTGGAAGTATCCAATTTCCTCCCACACCTTTCTGTCGGGGCAGTAGTAGTTGTACTCGTTGGAGTTTTCCAGCTTGATCGCATAGCCGAATTTCAGGATTCCCTGCTGCAAACCAATGCGCACATACTGGGCATCCTTGTGCATGGCGACTGCAATCTCGGTGATGGGGACATTGCGTCCAGTGAAGGGCGGCAGTTCGACATAAACTTTCTTCTCCATGTGAATGACCTCCTTATTGCCAATATGCGAATTATTAGTTCGTATTTTGATTATAAGC
>CABQGZ010001164.1 GCA_902463835.1 uncultured Lachnospiraceae bacterium | reverse complement strand
ATTAAGTACGCCCCTGCATTGTTTGCTTTGGACTATGGTGCTGCCTAATCTGCTGTTTTGCAGCGAATTGAAAATACTGCTGCCTTGTTTACGAGTTCCGCTAAACCTGGGGAAACACCCAGCAGTAAGTACAGCTTGCCGCAAGTCAGCAAATTCGGCAGGCACATGGTTTACGCCTTGCGGGAATGCAGCCCCGGTGAAAAGGTGTCCCAACTTGCAGTTAAAACAGCCCCAGGACACCTTTTCGCCGGGGCGTTCCCTTCGCCCTCTTGTAAACCATGCTCCTGCCCATGCGACGTCCCCTTTGCAGTAAGCGTAATTACTTCCTTACTGCGTCAAACCACCATCTACATATTTTTGTATATTGGAAGCATTTACATATTTTTTCGCCTGGTCATCCTCTACCACCACCAGGGTCGGGGCCTGCATAACGCCATACTTTCTGGCCAGCTCCATGTTCTCCTCCGCGTCTACCAGCACATACTGCTCGCCTGCAAGCATCTCCTTGGCCAACGCGCAGTTGGGACAGGTCTTGGTGGTAAACAGATATTTCACTTTTTCGGTAGGCTCGATCCTCACATCATCCTTGGAGATGGTAACAATGCTGCTATGTACCTTTTTCATGCAGGAATTCTCAATATCGTAGAGCTTCCGGTTCTTGAATTCCTGCGCCTTACCGTCGTTCCAGTTCTGTACCGGGCGGTAGTAGCCGGTAATACGGCTGTAAACCTCGGCCTTTTTCCCGCAGACAGGACACTCAAAGTGCTCGCCGCTGATGTAACCATGCTCCTTGCAGATCGAGTAGGTGGGAGACATGGTGTAATAGGGCAGCTTGTAATTCTCCGCAATCTTACGCACCAGATTTGCAGCCGCCTTCCAATCGGGAAGCTTCTCTCCCAGGAATGCGTGGAATACGGTTCCTGAGGTGTATAAGGTCTGCAGCTCATCCTGAATATCCAGGGCATCAAAAATATCTGCAGTATAATCCACCGGCAGATGAGAACTGTTGGTGTAGTACGGGGTATCCCCTTCCTTTCCTGCGGTGATGATATCCGGATAGTGCTTTTTATCATGCTTCGCAAGACGATAAGTCGTGGACTCTGCCGGAGTTGCCTCCAGGTTATACAGATCGCCGTATTTTTCCTGATAATCCGCCAGACGCTCCCGCATGTGATTCAGCACATTCTGGGTGAACTTCTGGGTCTCCTCGTGAGTCAGATCCTTCTTCAACCACCTGGCATTCAGGCCCACCTCATTCATACCGATAAGGCCAATGGTAGAGAAATGATTGTCAAAGGTCCCCAGATAGCGTTTGGTGTAGGGATACAAGCCCTCATCCAGCAATTTGGAGATCACACCGCGCTTGATCTTTAAGGAACGGGCAGAGATATCCATCATGCGATCCAGACGCTTGTAAAAGTCTTCCTCGTCCGTGGCAAGGTATGCGATACGGGGCATATTGATGGTCACAACACCCACGGAACCTGTGCTCTCACCAGATCCAAAGAAACCACCGGATTTCTTGCGCAGTTCTCTTAAATCCAGGCGCAGACGGCAGCACATGGAACGCACGTCGGAGGGCTCCATATCGCTGTTAATATAGTTGGAAAAATACGGTGTACCATATTTTGCAGTCATCTCAAAAAGAAGACGGT
>CABQGZ010001163.1 GCA_902463835.1 uncultured Lachnospiraceae bacterium | reverse complement strand
CATCGGAATCGGTGCCAGGACAGGGGAATACCAGCTGCCGGAAACATTATTGGGGAACAGCGTAACGCTTGACGGAAGTATCGGCGTAAATTATTATATGCACCTCAGTAAGAAGCTTGCTGAAAAAAGTGATGTTACCATGCACTTTACCTTGGCGGACGGCTCTGTGCAGACTGTGGCGGAACCGACGTATCACAAGGATAAGGATGCCTATATCTACACCTGTAAGCTTCCGGCCAAGCATATGACAGACGTGGTGACGGCTCAGCTCTTTGAAGGAGAGGCGCCGCGGTCCGAAAAGTATGAATTTTCCATCAAAGATTATGCGGATACGCTGCTGAGTGACAATGCCCAGTCGCCTGTGATGAAGCAGCTTGTGACAAATATGCTTCACTATGGCGCTTACGCACAGAAGTATTTCAACTACCGTACGGATCATCTCGCCAATGAGGGACTTTCGCCATTGGATCTGGGGGAGGTTACCCAGGCGGTATTGGAACCGTATGCTGCGGGCAGTGTGATAAAAGCGGAAGGCTTCGGAAGCATTGCAGCCACCAATCTGCAATTAAAATCGGAAACTGCTTTGTGCGTGTACATACAGCCGGAGGACGGTATTCGTGGAGAGGATTACGTATTCCAATGTGGGGAAGCTATATTAGAGCAAGGGAGCTACGGAGACTGGATTATGGTGAAGGTGCCGGATATTGCGGCACATAAGCTGAGTGATATTTTTACGATCACAGCTGTGAATAAGGCCAACAGCGAGGAAAGATACGAATTTCAATACGGAGTATTTACCTATGCGTATAACGCTCTGGATGACAATTATGCAGGCAGAGCCAGTTTGAAGGAGTTGATAAAAGCCATGTATCTGTATCATGAGGCAGCCGTTGCTGCAAAGGCAGACTGGTCGCTGGATGGCGTGCTGAAGATTCTTGAGATAGGCAACAGCTTCTCCTGGGATTGCATGTCCTATGTTCCAGGCATTGTAAATTCCCTGGGAGTTGAAAATATAAATCTGGGCATTTTGTATATCGGCGGAAGCTCCATCAATGACCATGCAAATAATGCATCCGGTGATGCAGCTGCATATACGTACTATACCAATAAGGGAAATGGCTGGAACACAGCCCCCGGGTATAAGCTCAGTCAGGTGCTTCCGGCAGAAAACTGGGATTATGTGATCATCAAGCAGGCCAGCGGCAGCAGCGGACTGGCAGATGCGCATGATAACGTAGATACACTGATTGATTATATCCGATCTTTTGTACCGGAACAGACGAAGATTGTCTGGAATATGACCTGGGCATACCAGCAGGATTCCGCCCACCCGGAATTTGCGAATTATGATAAGGATCAGATGACGATGTACCATGCCATTGCCAATGTTACCCAGGAACGTATTTTGTCCAATGACCGCATTGAATTTGTGATTCCTACAGGTACGGTGATTCAGAATGCCAGAACCTCTTATGTAGGTGACACTTTGACATTGGACGGACATCATCTCTCCGAGCCATATGGCCGGTATCTGGGAGGAATGAGTTATGTCCATTTTCTCACCGGACTTTCGCTGGATCATGTAACTTATGCGCCAGCCGGTGTGGATGCCGGCAGGCGGCAGATTGCGGTTGAATCTGTCTATCATGCCGATAC
>CABQGZ010001162.1 GCA_902463835.1 uncultured Lachnospiraceae bacterium | reverse complement strand
GCAAGGAACGCCTTCGTTTGAAAAGTGTGATATGCCGCTGTTCCTGGAATCCAGTGTGCGGGATATGCGCCTATGTGAAAGCAAGCAAAAACGCAAAGAACTGTTTGAGGCAGTACACCGGAGCGAACTGTTTGACGGCAAGCTTGGGATGTACCGCGTCAATCAGGCACTGGATATATCCGAGCTGGAGCTGGGGCGTGCGGCTGCGTTTACACCGGGATGGCTGGAAAATGGTTCTATCTGGCTGCACATGGAATATAAATATCTATTGGAATTGCTGCGCGGCGGATTGTATGAACAGTTTTCGGAAACAATACGGCAGGCTGCGATTCCGTTCTTAGATCCGGCTGTCTACGGAAGGAGTACATTGGAAAACAGCTCCTTCCTGGTGAGCAGTCTGAATCCGGAGGAGGTGCTTCACGGCCGTGGATATGTAGCGCGGCTAAGCGGTTCTACGGCGGAATTTATGAGCATATGGCAAATCATGATGTTCGGCCGAAAACCGTTCCTGCATACAGAAAGCGGCGTGCAAATAAATCTGCAGCCTTGCATTCCGGCGTATCTGATAGATGAAGAGCGCACAATCCGGGCGGCATTCCTGGAAAACAGTACCGTGATCTACCGCTTTGCGGAGTGCCGAGATTATTTCCCAGGAAGCTACAGTATTCGTATTCGATCTGCGGTGGATGTCAATGCGATTCGTCAAGGTGCGGCTACTGAAATAGTGGTGGATATTTTCTGATCTACAGGGCTGCTGTAAACGAAAATACCGAAAAGAGCCTTGGGAATCGTGCGTACTATCCTATAGTTCAAACAAGCTACTTTGAGTCGCTGGTAGATTTAAGACTCGCTAATGAAAGAACACCCATTTCTGCATGCTTCATAGTAGAAATGGGTGTCCTCTTTTTATGCTAGGTTTCCGTGCTTGCGACCAGCCGGTCGAAGTCACTCAGATAGAGCTGATCTTGGATAATGTGGCACTGCTCAAACTCACTTTTAGTAAATGCATTGGCAATGGCAGTTGCGACCTTATCTGCGAATTGTCCAATAATCCTTATAAGCGTAACCGTCTATCGTTCCAACCAACAGCTTTGTCGATTTCTCAAACCCCATTCTTTTCATTGCCACAGTCCTTTCAACTGCATAAACAGGAACTTTCGTAATTATTTCCTCGCACTCAAACAAATCAAATGCTGGTGGTACAATAAGATTCATGACTGTAAAAATTTCTTCGGAAGTTTCATGTTCGCTTTTCAGATCAAGTCTAAGAACGCCCACATGATTAAAATCATCGTTTGCACTACGATGAAACAATTCAATCGTGCCAATCGCTTTAAGCGTTTCTTTGTCAATAATTGTCCATCTGACAAACCATTTGGATGAATAGGAACGGAGCCAAAAATCAATGGCTTGTCTCATTCGCTCTTCATTTGGGTAATAGAAATTGTCTCCATGGCAATTATCACTGTTGAAAAAAGGCAGTGCATTTTTATCACTATATACACTTACAAGATCCTTAGCGTCATCAGGCTGCGAAAATCTCAAGAGAAATCTATCATTTTCAAAAGCTGGACAGTTTTTATATACATCTGACACTTGATTGCACCTTCTAAAAATTCGATGTATTGCTCTATTTGCTAGTCATCCCACAAATGCT
>CABQGZ010001161.1 GCA_902463835.1 uncultured Lachnospiraceae bacterium | reverse complement strand
AAATGTTGACGCATGAGAGGCTTTTATGGATTTCGGCTCGCCCTTCTGGGGTGTAACGATTGACTTTCTTCGGCTTGAACATGGGGGCTTTGTGTTTAAGATACCCTATCGGTATCAATGCCCGTCCATATACATACCGAAGCATTTTGCTGTTTCCATACCGTTCAGCAATATAACTGGGGAGTTTATCCCCCGATTTTTGCGTATATCTTCGCAGGCGTGCATTTAGTTCGTGTTTGACCAGAAAGGCTATTTTACGCATATCCAGAGTTATATTTGTTGCGATACGATAGTAATTGTGGATGCCCAGCACATAGGCGTTATAGGCATCTACGGCACGGCTCCCATCATTTGTATCTGCCGGGTGTGCCATTGCTCTGGTATGCTGCTGAACCTTTGATTTCATTGCCTGATATGCCTTATCTGTCATCCCAGAGTAAACTGTGTACCCTGGTGACCCGTTGGCTTTTTTCCCTTTTTGACGCACTCTGATTTTGATGCCCAGAAATTCAGTGTAATGCTTTTTCAAGTTCACTATCCCCGACTTTTCAGGACTAATGTCCAATCCGAGACGCGCTTTCAGCCATTGTTGTGTGGCGGCAAATAGCTTTACCGCATCACTGCGCTTGCGGCAAAGAATTTTGAAGTCATCCGCATATCGGACAATCCAACATTCTTTTAACTGCGTGCTTTGCAATGCGCGATAAGTCTTTCCTCTACTCGCTGTTCCGTTTGGCGCAATGGTAACCGCATATTGATGGTGTGTGGGTATAGTTTCCCATTGACTGGAAATCCACCAATCCAATTCATTCAGTACCACATTTGCCAGCAACGGCGAGATGATGCCGCCTTGCGGCGTTCCCCGTTCTGGGAAGCCGATTTCTGCGACTTCTGCCTTTAGCATAGCTGACAAGATGGAGAGCAAGGTTTTATCCCGAATACCCATCTGCCAAAGCTGTTTCAGCAGTTTCCCATGCTGGACATTATCAAAGAACCCTTTAATATCAATGTCCACCACAAAGTGCAGTCCACTGCGCTGTACGAATTTGTAAACTTGTGCGATGGCGTGTTCTGCACTTCTACATGGGCGAAAACCGTTATTCCGTTCATGGAATTTCGCCTCACAAATTGGCTCCATTACTTGGAGGACGCATTGCTGTATCAATCTGTCCATGATGGTCGGAATACCCAGCGGTCTTGTTTTACCGTTGGCTTTTGGAATTTCCACACGTCTTACCGGTTGGGGAATATAGTGTTTTAATCTGGTGCGTATATAGGTTATCAGGCTATCTTCCTGCCACTTGGACAGGTCTTTGATTGTTTTTCCATCCACGCCGGGTGTATGACTTCCTGTATTTTTCTTGATATTGCGATAGGCCAGCATGATATTTTCTTCTGAAAGAATAATTGTCATCAATTTTCTGAACACTTTGTTTTCTTTGCTCTGTGTGTATAAAGTGTCCTGTACACCCTGAAAATCATAATACTCAGCGTTTCGGATTTTCTGCACTTTCTGTTCTTTCGTTGCGGTTGGCAAAGTCGGCATCCTCCTCTTTCCCGAGAAGTGGCCTTTCTTAGTCATACTCGAACCTTTGCATTTTTCATTCTGATTTGTTCTTTCAATCTATGACTAATGCCTATCCCTCCACCGCTTATT
>CABQGZ010001160.1 GCA_902463835.1 uncultured Lachnospiraceae bacterium | reverse complement strand
TGGTATGACAACGGAAGCTCAGACCTCCTATACCCTGGCGCAGGTGGAGTACACAGCAAAATATTCGGAAGAGCTGGCGAAAGGGATTTCTTTTCTGCAGTGTAGGGAGAAGTATTTTAAAATGGATAATTGCCTGAATATCTGCAACATTATAACAAACATCGGGCGCTACTTTCGACAGTCGCCGATTACGGAGCTGGTGCAGACGCAGATTGAATTGGGATTTGCAGAGTTGTTTCTGGAATTATCTTACCATGTGGATATATGGAATGAGAAACAGCAAAGGTATGGGCAACAGATGAAAAGCATATTGGAATTCCAGGGGATCTCAAAATATTTCCCTGGTGTAAAGGCGCTGGATGACATCAGCTTTCAGGCCTTTGGCGGAGAGGTTCTGGCTTTCATGGGAGAAAATGGCGCCGGAAAGTCCACACTCTTAAAGGTCTTAAACGGCGATTACAAGCCCAGTGCCGGGAAGTACCTACTGGATGGGGAGGAGCGGCATTTCCAGTCGCCTCATGAGGCCATCGAGGCGGGGATCAGCATCATTTATCAGGAACGCCAGATTCTGCTGGAGCTGAGCGTGGCGGAGAACATTTTCCTGGGGCGCATGCCAAGGAGCAGAACGGGACTCATCAACACCAGGAAGGCCAACGAAATGGCAAAAAAGATCATCGCGGACTTCGGCCTGAACATATCCCCCTCCACCAGGGTGAAGGATTTAAGCATCGCCTACCAGCAGATGGTGGAGATCATGAAGGCCTACAGCCGGGAGAACCTGAAGGTGATCTGCTTTGATGAACCCACAGCCAGTCTGAGTGACGCAGAGATCGATTGTCTCTTTGAGATAATCGGAAAGCTCAGGGAGGAGGGGAAGATCGTGATCTATGTGTCACACCGGATGAGTGAGATCCAGCGGATCGCGGACAAGGTGGCGATTTTCAAGGACGGTCGGTACATATCGACCCATAAGACCAAGGAGATCACGGAACAGGAGCTGATCCGCAAGATGGTGGGACGCGACCTGGGTGACATCTACGAGAAGCTGGATCGGGACAAGGAGCTGGGGGAGGTGCTTCTGGAAGTGAAGGATGTATCCTCGGACTATGTGAAGCCGTCGTCCTTCATACTGCACAAAGGGGAAGTCCTTGGTTTCTCCGGACTGGTGGGAGCCGGAAGGACGGAGCTGATCCGTGCCATTATCGGGGCGGATAAGATGCGGACCGGGGAGGTATATCTGGAAGGGAAAAAGATCCTGAATCGATCGCCCAAGGAAGCTATGAAGAACGGGATCGTCCTGGTGCCAGAGGATCGGAAGCTGCAGGGGATTCTGGCCAATCTGAGCGTACACGGCAACATCAACATCTCGCTGCTGGATAAGAATGCCAACCAGTTTGGCATGATCAGCGGGAAAAAGGAACGAGAGGAGTCGGCCAAAGGGATCCGGGATTTCAAGATCAAGACGCCATCTCCGGACAAGAAGATCGTGGAGCTGTCCGGTGGAAACCAGCAGAAATGTATTGTGGCAAGAGGAATTGCTACGAACCCCAAGGTGCTGATCCTGGATGAACCCACAAAAGGAATTGATGTAGGAGCGAAATCTGAATTTTATAATATGATTTGTGAATTCGCCAAACAGGGGCTTGGCGTGATACTGA
>CABQGZ010001159.1 GCA_902463835.1 uncultured Lachnospiraceae bacterium | reverse complement strand
TGTCAACACGATCCCATTGTAAGGCACCAATCTCTCCGCCGCGCATCGTGCAGGCAATCGCAAGATGAATCGCACAGTGCATAAGGTAGTAGTCGTAGTACTCCTTGCGGCAGGTGAAGTCGAGAACCTTCAAAACCTGCTCGGGCTCCAGCACTTTTCGCTCCTTTTCCTTGTGTTCCGGAAGCGTTGCCTTGATAAACGGGTTTGTGCTGATGTAGTCCCATTTGACTGCCAGATTAAAGGCACAGCGCACGATCTTGTGAATATCATGAACAGTCGATGCGGTTACATGTTCACGTTTCTGCCGTCCCATATTTGCGGCAGGTTCTGCCTCTTCCAACAGGAAGTCATAGTAGTCATCAACGGTCTTTGTCCGAATCGATTTCAGTTTTTTGTCGCCCAGATAAGGATGAACATAGTTTTCCAGCAGGCCAACATTTCCGTCATATGTGGAAGCGACCCAGCGCTTTGCGCCGTATTTCTCTACGAACTCATATAGAAATTCGCTTACGGTCATGTCGTCGCCCTTCGCTTTGACCTTGACCACGCCTTCATGCTCCAGTTTTGCTTTTAGGGCTTTGGCGGCTGTATAGCTCAAGCCGGAATCCCAGACCTGATGACGGTCTTTGCCTGTTCCCTCATAGTGGACAACAGAAAAGGTTTTTCCTCTTCTTACGATAGAAGCCATTCTAAATCTCCCTTCTTATTCTATGCTATCAAGCCACGCATCAAAAGAAGGTTTGGAAATGCGAACATACTTGCCGACACGGACGGTCTTGAACAGAGACTTCCGACAAAGAACATAAGCCATACTGCGGCTGATTTGAAGAATGTCCGCAATTTCCTGTACCGAATATGTTCTTTTATCCGCATTAGCCTGAGTAGCGATGTTGTTTACTTCAACTGCCATACAACAACTCCTTTCTTGCAGTTGAAGTGAAGATCAGCATGGTCCTCCACGACTCTCGTATAAGTATTATACGATTTGGACCTCCGTTCGTTCAACTGCAAAACACAAAAAATAATACCCATATGTGTGCCATTGTATCAGGCCCATTTCCTACGCTCTCTGAGCGCGTATTTCAGGCCGCTGCTGTGCAGCGATTATCGTCACGGGAACGCTCCTATCCTCGCATTCTGTCCGGACAACCTGTATAACTTCCTGATCCGGCTGTTCAGTTTTCAAGGTACATGTAATTGAACCAGCCATCTTCTGACTGACTTATCCTTACACTAAATAAAAAGGAAACAGGAGGCGTTAATTTAACATGCGGAGGGAAAAATTTTTCAAATTCTCTATATGGGCGATATTATTTCTTGACTACTACAACATATTGTGGTACTATCACCATGTAATTGTTTTTTGTGCACCGCCTATACAGGCATTTTCAGAGCATTTCTGAATCGCACACGTTGTTAAGTTTGTAATTGAAGTCAGCAATACCACTCTGCCATAGAGCAGTGGTTTGTTGGCTCTTTTTTATTATTGGGGATCATGTTCCCACTGCGAGAATGACACCGGCCTTGCCATCGGCAGGCGCAAGTATCCAAAGAGGATCGGGATGTCATTCTCGCTTTTTTTATTTGCCCAAATGCCGAAAGGCTTTGGAATATATTTGAAAGGTGGCATCCCCATGAGCAGAAAGAACAACCACAGCACA
>CABQGZ010001158.1 GCA_902463835.1 uncultured Lachnospiraceae bacterium | reverse complement strand
ACCTAGATCAGCCGTTTTTAAAGCAATATGCAAAAAATCTTCAACAGCTCAAGGCCGCACTGTCCCTGTTGGCGGAGTAGCCATAACCAACACAAACCGACGATTATTCCATGAAAAGGAGAAGTAAAATGAATCAAAGATTACAACACATTGTGGAGCACTACGACGAGATGTGCATCGGAACGGATGAGCATTTTCGTTTTCACTGCAAGCAGTGCGGGAAATGCTGCATCAACCGGGAGGATATTCTCCTGAATCCCAAAGACCTCTACAACATATCTAAGGAACTGGGACTTGCGCCACGGGACACCATTGCACAATATTGCGAGGTATATCTGGGGCAAAACTCCCGAATCCCCATTGTACGGCTCAAGCCGAGAGGATCTATTAAGCGTTGCCCGCTGCTCAGGGACCGGAAATGTTCTGTTCATAATGCAAAGCCTACGGTTTGCGCCCTGTTCCCACTGGGCCGCAGCATAAAGCTGGATGCGAAAGAAACGGATCCGAACGCCATTGAGCGTGCCAGGATTCAGTATATCATCAACCCCATTGAGTGCGGAGATCGTTCCGAAGAGCATACCGTACGCGAGTGGGTAGAAAGCTTCGGCATACCCATCCACGACAATGATTTTATTGCATGGCAGAAAGCGCTGTTCTCTGTAAGACAGCAAATCGTGGAGCTGGAGAAAATGCTTCCTGACAAATCCATGGAGCGGGTCTGGTCCATCACCTATCAGGCGCTGTATCTCAATTATGACATTCAGGAGGAATTCCGGAAACAGTTCCAAAAAAACAGCGACCGTCTTATCGACGCACTTGAACATCTGCCGGTATTGTGGAAGGAGCTCAGCCATGAATGACGACCGCAACCGTAGCCAAATCATTCGCATCGATGCACGTAACTGCTTTGTGGAAAGTCTGAATGATGCCTTTGAGATCGGGAAAGCGCATTTTACATTTGCCTCCTACGACCTCAGCAAGCCCTCCGGCCAGCGTCAGACCAACAGCATTCAAATCTACATCGATATGGCGGAGGTGTTGGAGTTGTGCCGGAAGCTGATGGGCGGTGAATTGCGCTATCTAATGCAGGTTAAGAAGAAAAATGGCGACAGCACGCCGCTCTATCAGTGTCTTGGCGGCACTTCGGCGGAAAAGCTCGCAAGGTACGGACGGGCACGAGCGGATGGGAAAAGCCTGTCGCGGACTGCGCAGCTCGTCTGCGGCAGTAAGACGGATTTTCTTTTTGTTGCTGACAGCGGTCCCGGAGAAACCAACGCCAAAGGCCTGATCGTACCGCGGTTCGGAAAGAATCCGGAAAACCATGTCTCGGTCAGCATGACTTTTGAACTGTTCAGCGAGCTTATGCTGATGACCAAAACCCACTACCAGTCGTGGCTGACGGCATACTATCTGCAGAACCCGATAAAATCAGCGACAATGCCGGCGCAGGAAACGTATGCAGCGCCTGATAACGCCCCGAATACACTCTTCTGAAGTACAGCCCATGAGGTTTAGTACATTCAGATAGAGCATCCGAAACATGGGTGGTGTGTTGGCCGAAAACGACTAGGGTGGAAAACTAATCTTTTCGAGTTAAGAGCCCTAACAGTCAAAAGGAGGATATGAAGCTGCAGCACATTTACTTCTGCGGAAGTGTTGATG
>CABQGZ010001157.1 GCA_902463835.1 uncultured Lachnospiraceae bacterium | reverse complement strand
AAATATCATGATTGAAATCAGAAAGGAACCGCTTATGAAACGCTTACTTACCCTCTTTTTAGCATTCGTCACGGTGGCGGTACTTTTTACATCCTGCGGCCCTGACAAAAAACCGGATTCCGACCCTACCCCCAGCACCACCGCTTCCCCGTCGAGTTCCAGCACGTCGGGTACAAGCGACGAGCCTACCCCTACCCCCACCCCCACAGAAACCTCGCTTTACAACGCAAAAACCGATCTGCCCGACGGGCTGAACTTCAACGATGCGGAAATCAACTGCATCAGCCGCATTTACAGCATCTACAAGGATGAAATCACCTTGGATGGCGGCGTCAGCGACGGCGATCCGATCCTCAACTCCATTTATCAGAGAAACTTAAACGTGGAGCAGCAGCTCGGTCTTAAAATCAACAATTTCAAGACATCCTCCGGCGGCGACTTCATGTCCAACTTTGACATCCTCAACATTCTTCAAAATGAAATGGGAGCCAAGACCTACAATTACGACATCATATTCAGCCCCTCGTTTGCTTGCGTATACCGCACAGCCGACGCCCTGTGGGAGGATCTGACTACCGTAGATAACTTGAACCTGAGCAAAGAATATTGGTCGCAGCTTTACAACGAGCAGGTTCATATCGGCAACCGTCAGTTTTTCGCCACCGGCGCTATCTCGCTTTCGCTGAAGCGCATGGTCTATGCCACTATGTTCAACAAAAAGCTGGCCGAAAATTACGCGGTCGAAGATCTGTATAATGTTGTCAGAGAAAATCGTTGGACGTTGGAATATCAAGGCAACGTCATTCAAAACATGTACGAAAAGCTTGATTCGGCCCAAGAAGGCCCCTCCAAAGGCGATATGTATGGCTTTATCTCCAACACCAACCTTTCCACCGATCCTTATTGGACGATTTATGATATTCAGGTTTTCACTCGTACCGACGATGATTATCTGGAATTTAACTTTGACACAGAGAGAAACTCCAACATTTTTGAAGCGGTTCGCAAACTGTACCACGACAATGGCAATGTATTTCTCTATCCGCCCGTGGGTGAAGGCGATGAGCAAGCCGAAATCCGCAAGCACTTTGCGGAAGGACGCGCCTTCATGGCTCACATGAAGCTCCAAGAATTGGAGGAGGCTGACATTCGCGGTATGGAGGATCAGTACGGCGTTCTTCCTCTGCCTAAGCTGGAAGAAAACGAGCTGCCCTACTACAGCTCCGCCTTCCATGCCTTCACGGTTGTCGGCGTGCTGAAAGGACAGTCCGATCAAGATCTCGCTATGTGCGGTGCTTTCCTGGAAGCTATGTCCTGCGAAAGCTACAATCTTGTACAGCCGGCTTACTTTGAAGTGTCGCTGAAAGGTAAGTACACCAAGGATCCCGATTCTTGGGAAATGCTCGACAACATGATGACAAATTTCCGTGTGGATCAGGATCTTCTCTATTCTTCCACAGATTCCATTGATATTTTACAGATGTTCCGTAATAGTATGGCGGGCAACAACAAAAACTTTGCCGGCATGTGGTCGACCTTTTCTCTTACCATGCAGAAACGGACTTTGACAAAGCATATCGACGCTATAAGAGCGATGAACGGCGATTGATCATCGGCTTTTTCCCTGCCGCCGGCCACTGCTTTTCTAATTATCACTAATTATGAA
>CABQGZ010001156.1 GCA_902463835.1 uncultured Lachnospiraceae bacterium | reverse complement strand
GGAAAGAAGCGGATCTTGTCTATGAGATTACGCTTGGCAGCAGAAAAAAGCTGTATGCGTTTATTCTTCAGGAACTGCAGTCCAGTGTGGACTACACCATGATATTTCGCATAGTAATGTATGTGGTTGATATCTTGTACCGCTATTTTATGAATACGGCCAAGAATGAGCGGGAACGCGCGGACTTCCAGCTTCCGGCTGTTGTACCTATCGTATTTTACAATGGCACCGATACCTGGACAGCGGCACGGAGGTTTCGAGATTATCAGATGCAGGGACAGCTTTTAGGGGAATATGTGCTGAACCTGGAATATTACCTGGTGGATCTCAATGAGATTCAGGAGGACTATATCTTGACCACCAATACGATGATCGATAATATCATGTATTGCGATAAATTTCGCAAGAGGACAGAGTTAGCCAATGCGGTGCGGACTGCTTACCGGAGGGTAAGAGAACTGGGAAATCAGGAGATGGAGGAGTTTGAAAACTGGGTAAAGAATATTCTTTTAGCAGTCAGTGAGGATAAAAGATCCTTGGTAAAGGAAATTCTGGAATGGGCCAGAAATGGAGATGATGATATGGCGTTTAAGTACAATATAACCAGAATGTTTGAGGAGGAAAGAGCGGAAGGCCAATGGTTGAAGCTCATTTCTCAATTACAGAAGAAATGGCAAAAAGGAAAATCTGTATCCGATGCCGCCGATGATCTGGAGGAAGAGCTGTCGGTCATTCAGCCATTCTATGACCTGATCTGTCAATATCCGGATGAAAGCGCAGAAGAGATTCTTGCTCGGTACAATGCATTGCATAAGCCAGAAAAATGTAGTTAAAGCAAAAGAGACTGTGCAGAAAATGCACAGTCTCTTTTGCAAGTGCGCCTGACAGCGCACGTTTCATGCTTAAATCAACATAATTACAAGATATCAAACGCGTATTCCGTAACTGTCACAAACGGCTCGCCAGCCTTGATCACCACGGACGGGAACTCCGGATATTTAGTGGCGTTGGGATAGTGCTGGGTCTCAAGACACACAGCGCCTCTTGGCTGGAAGGTTCCGCCGTGCTGGCCTCTGGCGCCGCCCAGGAAGTTGCCGCTGTAGATCTGTATGCCGGGCTGATCGGTAGAGCAGGTCATCCGGATGCCGGAATCCTGAGATTGCAGTACGGCTGCTTTGCGGAAGCCCTCTCCCTTCAGGATGAAATTATGGTCGTAGCCGCCGCCGTAGGCAAGCTGGGTATCCTCTTTGTCAATATCCTGCCCGATGGGCTTGAACTGACGGAAGTCGAAGGGCGTGCCGTCCACAGGCAGAATCCTGCCGGTGGGCAGAATCTCATCATTGATCTCTGTGGTATAGTCGGAGCAGATCATAAGCTCATGATCAAGAATGGTGCCGTCCTCCCGACCATCCAGGTTGAAGTAGGCGTGGTTGGTGACATTGTATACCGTATCCTGATCGGAGACTGCTTCATACGTAATGACCAGCCGGTTGTCCTCGGTCCACTCGTAAGTAACTTTTACGTCCAGATTCCCGGGATATCCGTCTTCCCCATCGGGAAAATGTCTGGTGAATATAATCTTATTGTCCGCTTGCTCTGCGTTCCACAGACGGAAGGCAAAGCCCAGGCTGCCGCCGAGGAGGTGGTTGTTGACGTCATTTTTCTC
>CABQGZ010001155.1 GCA_902463835.1 uncultured Lachnospiraceae bacterium | reverse complement strand
CGATGCACAGCTGTGCAGGATACGTTCATTTTCATTCAGAATCGCTCTGGCCTTCTCATAGCACTCATCGATGATGCGCTTGATCTCCATATCAATAACACCAGCCACATTCTCGCCATATCCTCTGGCGTGAGCCAGATCTCGGCCGATGAACACTTCATTGTCCTCGCTGTCATAGTTGATGAGACCCACATGCTCCGACATACCGTACTTGGTCACCATGGCCTTGGCAATGCCGGTGGCCTGCTTGATATCCTGGGAAGCGCCCGTGGTGATGTCCTCGAAGATCAGCTCTTCCGCCACACGTCCGCCTAAGCCCACAATAATCTCCTGGAGCATACGTCCCTTGGTGTTGAACATCTCATCCTTCTCTGGAAGAGGCATGGTATAACCCGCAGCCCCTGCGCCGGTGGGAATGATGGACACGGAGTACACCGGTCCTACATCCGGAAGCACGTGGAACAATATGGCATGGCCCGCCTCGTGATAGGCCGTGATCTTCTTCTCCTTGTCGGTGATAATGCGGCTCTTCTTCTCAGCGCCGATCCCCACCTTGACAAAGGACTTGCGGATGTCCTCCTGCTGCAGGTACGCCCGATCCTCCTTGGCAGCAAAAATAGCCGCCTCATTCAGAAGGTTCTCCAGATCCGCCCCGGTAAAGCCTGCCGTGGTCTGAGCGATCTGCTTCAGATCCACATCATCGCCCATGGGTTTATTCTTTGCATGAACCTTCAAAATCTCTTCTCTGCCACCCACATCTGGCCGCCCCACATGCACCTTCCGGTCAAAGCGTCCCGGGCGCAGGATGGCGGGATCTAAGATATCCACCCGGTTGGTGGCTGCCATCACGATAATGCCCTCGTTCACGCCGAAGCCATCCATCTCCACCAAAAGCTGGTTCAAGGTCTGCTCCCGCTCGTCATGTCCGCCGCCCATACCGGTGCCGCGCCGCCTTGCCACAGCGTCAATCTCATCAATAAACACAATGCAGGGTGCATTCTTCTTGGCATCCTCAAACAGATCCCGGACACGGGAAGCGCCTACACCTACAAACATCTCCACAAAATCCGAACCGGAGATGGAGAAGAAGGGAACCCCTGCCTCCCCAGCCACTGCCTTGGCCAACAAGGTCTTACCAGTACCCGGAGGGCCCACCAGGATCACTCCCTTGGGAATTCTGGCTCCCAGCTTCGTATACTTTCTGGGGAATCGGAGAAAATCCACGATTTCCTCCAGATCCTCCTTTTCCTCCCGCAGGCCGGCCACATGCTCGAACGTGACCCGTTTGTTCTCATCTGTTGTCATCCTGGCGCGGCTTCTGCCAAAGTTCATCATTTTGGCATTGCTGCCGCCCCCTCCGCTTGCCTGAGCATGACTGGCCATCATCATGTAAAATAGAAATACTACAACCAGCGCCACCAGCACAGGCAGGATCGCCAGAAACCAGTTCTCTCCCGGAACCCTACTAGTCCAGTAGTTTTCAAATCCATACTTCTCCATGATCTCCACAACCTTGCCGGTGTCTGTCGTGTACATCTGCATCTGCCTATCGTTCTTAAAATTCACATAGACCTTACCGCTTGGCACTTCCCGGTTGGGGCTAATCTGCACGGCAGCTATCTTGCCATCCTTCAGATCTGCGTCAAACGCTACCTCTGTATAGGAC
>CABQGZ010001154.1 GCA_902463835.1 uncultured Lachnospiraceae bacterium | reverse complement strand
GGCGGTGCAGTCGATGGAGCAAATGCTCCCGTCCGTGAAGCGAAGCTCCACACAGGCGGTATCCATATTGAACGCACAGCTTATGAGCTTTTCCATGGGTATATCCTCCTGAATTTGATGTTATTCTATCCCGAAACTAAACTTCAATGTCCTTGATAAAAACAAGAAATCCGAACCCATTCCCTATCGGAATCAAGTTCGGATTTCTCAAGTATGGTGGAGACTGCTGGACTCGAACCAGTGACCTCCTGCGTGTGAAGCGGTTAAGCTGCCCGCAAGCCCTGTAATCATCAGGGTTTGTGGGCTTTTTTCGTACGACAGGTTCACTTCATATACAGTTGATCCTCAGGTTCTGTCGTATTTTTGTCGCACAAAGTCGACTGGGGTATTTTACAAATATTGGATGTTTATCCGTGCTATGTACTGACAAGCATCAGACCGTATAGAATTTCTGCTTACTGCTCTTTGGGGTTTCCGGCAGTGTCATTGCCAGCTTTCCCGCCTGCAAAAGAGGCTGCACATAATGCCTCATGGCATAGAACACCGTCTTGACCCCAAGGTAATCAGCGATCTCCCGGCGGGTGCGCGGCGTCTGGCAGAAAGCAAGTAAATTCTTCTCTGGTTTCACCTCAACGGGTGCGGCGGTCATTGTTGTGCCGTTAAATAATGTCACGACAAATTCATTACGCCGGTTCTCAAATACCGGCTCCGGCAGGTCATATTCCTTCATGACTCTGCGGATGGTAGGGATACCGGAATAGCGATTCTCCGCTCCAGTCAGCGCCTCTGTCATAACCGCCAGCGCAGGATTGCGCAAGTCGGGACGGGCAATCCCCAACTGCTCAACCGTCATACGACCATAAAGGCTGCCAGGACTGTGGATCTCAAGCCGGTCGGCAAAAAGGCCGACCTGCACAGGCGTGCCTTCCGTATAGATGCTGTAATCCCGGTGGATCAACGCATTCAGGATCGCCTCGCGAATGGCCTCCACCGGATACTCCGGACGGTCACTTCGGGCGCCGGTGTCGGGATCGATAATCGTGCGATTTTTCATGTTCCGGCGACAGAAACCTACTGCCTCTTCCACCATGGAATCAATGGTGCCCTCAATGCGTTTGTTATCAATGAAACGGGCAGCATCTGCATCGGTATCACCGATCTGTGTCCCAGGCACTACCACTGCAGTGATACCCAACTGCGGAAAATAGCCCTGCGGATAGATGCAGAAGTTCAGCACGGCGGCCAATGTCACTTTCTCATTTCGTGTGATGTTCAGCATCTCTAGTGTTTGCTGACGGGACAGTTGGGCAAATCCGGGACGATCCGCCCGACGCTGAAGGATATAACGCTCCAGCTTATCCGCATCCAACATAGTAAGCTCGGCACGTTCCACAGGACGTTCATCGTCATGCAGATGATGGCGAAATGCTTCGTAACTGTAAAGCTCATAATCCGTCATGGGCAGGTCTGCATCGCCCACGCGGACATAGGAGCCTTTGATACGCCCAGCACCGCGATAATAGCAGGGGCGCTCCGCCAGATCCACAGCCGGGATCTCGGCGGCACAGATCCATTTGCCATCGGTCTCAGCCAACGTGAACACGGCGCGAACCGGCGGTTCCATCTGATTGCACTGCTCTGTAACTTTTTTCTGTAAGTCCTGCGC
>CABQGZ010001153.1 GCA_902463835.1 uncultured Lachnospiraceae bacterium | reverse complement strand
GTATGCGCCGCTAGAATTCTCCAACCGGTAAAGGGAAACCAATTCCTTATCTTTTGTGTAACCAAATGTACTTTTTGAATATTGCATGTGCATAACCCCTTTCTGTTAGACGGGGAACACGAATCGATGGATTCGCAAAAGCCCCTTCTCCCATTATCCCATAATTTGGAAAATTGTACAATACCTAAATAGACAAAATCTGCAAAAAGATTTTAAATGGATCGCCAGGTATTGACGGGCTCTTATGTATGGTATAAAATAGAAGGATGGAAACCATTGTAGAAAAAATCGACGAAAACAAGATAGACCGGGAGAAGCTGCAAAAGGCGGCAAGTATTATCCGTGAAGGAGGTCTGGTGGCTTTTCCCACGGAGACGGTGTATGGTCTGGGGGCGGACGCCCTGAACCCGGAGGCCTCCAGGAAGATCTATGCGGCCAAGGGACGTCCTTCGGACAACCCTCTGATCGTCCATATTGCCCACTTTGAGGATCTGGAGAAGATTACGGCGGATATCCCGAAGAAGGCGCGGATTCTGGGAGAACGGTTCTGGCCGGGGCCCCTGACCATGATCTTTGCGAAGAATGACCGTGTGCCCCTTGCGACTACCGGAGGGCTGGACACGGTGGCGGTGCGGATGCCGAACCATCCCATTGCGCTGGCGTTGATCGAGGCCAGCACAGGGTATATCGCGGCTCCCAGCGCCAACACCTCCGGCAGGCCAAGTCCCACGCTGGCGGAGCACGTCCGGGAGGATATGACGGGAAGGATTCCCATGATCCTGGACGGAGGACCGGTAGGGATCGGGCTGGAGTCTACCATTGTAGATTTCAGCGAGGGGACGCCGACCATCCTGCGGCCAGGCTACATAACCAGAGAGATGATTGCGGGGGTCATCGGGGAGGTGCGGATGGATCCGGGGCTTTCCGGGACAGATGGGGCGGCAAGGCCTAAGGCCCCAGGGATGAAATACCGCCATTATGCGCCGAGGGCGGAGATGATCCTGGTGAAGGGGCAGGAAGGCCCAGTGACAGATACCATCAATCGCCTGGTGGCGGAGGCGATGGCAAAGGGGAAGCGGGCAGGTATTATCGCAACGGACGAGTCCTGCCATAGATATCGGGAAGGTATTGTAAAAAGTATAGGAACCAGAAGCAATGAGGAGACGGTAGCACATCATTTGTTTGGCATACTGCGGGAGTTTGACGGGCTGGGAGTGGACGTCATATATTCGGAGAGCTTTTCCGATGCAGGATTGGGCCAGGCGATCATGAACCGCATGCTGAAAGCGGCGGGGCATCATGTGCTCCAGGTGTAGAGGTGAATGTATGAAAAAGTATCGGAAGGTCATATTTATTGGGGAGAGCGGGACATGCCGTGCGCCCATGGCGGAAGCCATCATGAAGGAATATACCCTGAATGAGTCGGTGAAGATCGAGAGTCGCGGTATTGTGGTTCTCTTTCCGGAACCTATGAACCAGAAGGTGGAGGCTGTGCTGATCAGCAATGGGATTACAGCCACGAAGGATATGTCCCGGCAGCTTGTGGCCGAGGATTCTGATCCGGCTACCCTGATGCTGGTGATGGAGGAAGAGCAGCGGGAGAAGGTTCTTGCGGCCTTTTCGCCGGAGAATCCGGAGGATGTACAGGTGCTGACCCAGTTGGTGGGG
>CABQGZ010001152.1 GCA_902463835.1 uncultured Lachnospiraceae bacterium | reverse complement strand
TTTCACTGGCTCCTTCGCCTCGCGGGTATAATCACTGATCAGCGGCAGCCAGGATAAGGGCATTGCCACCGCAAGCTCCACCGCTGCGCCAAAGCTTAAGCTGTCATCCATCACTGCCACTGCACCGGCTCCGTCAAAGAAAATGACTTTGAACAGCACCAGCGTCAGAAGAAAGAGCGCCGTCATGGCAACGGTGTTCACTTTGCCCAGATTAGTGAGACCAATCAGAATCCATACGATGATCAGCACACCGATCACCAGCGCCCATATCCAGATTCCGGTATCAAAGATTCCGTTGGCTGCCAGGGCTCCATCGTAGATCATAATCGCTGTCCAGCCCACCAGCTGCAGCACGTTCAGAATGGAAAAAAGGATGCTGCCCTTCTCTCCAAAGCTCATCTTCACCGTCTCCATGGCGCTCTTTTCTTCTCTTGCGCCGATCATTCCCGCTGCGAACATCATAAGTCCGCCGATCAGGTGTCCCAGCAAAATCGCTGCGATTCCCTTTGCAAATCCCAGGGTGGAAAAATAAGTACCAGTCAAAATCTCCGCGATGGACACACCAGCTCCGAACCAGACTAACCCATTGCTGAATACAGATGTCTTTTTTTTCATTTGTTCTCTCCTATTTCGTATCATCGTATGCAAATAATACTGCATATCTATTGTGCTTTTCCATGTTCTCCGTGAATTGCAAACGCATGGTTCATAGGACCGCTTCCTGCGCCCAGATCCAGCATTGCGTTCAGTGCTCCCGAAATATATTCCTTTGCCTTGGCTACCGCCGTATCAAGTTCGCAGCCCTTCGCCAGGTTGGATGCAATGGCGCTGGACAGGGTACAGCCTGTCCCGTGGGTGTTGGGATTGTCAATCCTTTTTCCGTAAAACCATTTCCAGCCGCTCCTCTGGTATAGCAGGTCGTTGGCGTCGTTCAGCTGATGACCGCCTTTGCACAATACGGCACATCCATAGGTGTCGCAAATGATCTTCGCCGCTGTCACCATATCCTCCTGGGAGGTCACAGACATACCGGACAGGACTTCCGCCTCCGGAATGTTGGGTGTTATCACAGTTGCAAGAGGTAATAATTCTTTTTTCAAGGTGCCGATGGCTTCCTCGCTGATGAGTCTTGCTCCGCTGGTTGCCACCATAACGGGATCGATCACGATATTCTTCGCCTTGTATTGCTTCAGCTTTCCCGCGATCACTTCAATCAGACGGCTGGATGATACCATGCCTGTCTTAACCGCATCCGGATAGATATCCGTAAAAATACAATCCAGCTGCTCTGCTAAAAATTCAGGAGTTGCCTCCATAATTCCTGTTACGCCGGTCGTATTCTGGGCAGTCAAAGCTGTGACTGCACTCATGGCATACACGCCATGTGCGGTCATCGTCTTGATGTCTGCCTGGATGCCGGCGCCTCCGCTGGAATCACTTCCAGCGATTGTTAATGCTGTTCTCATAAAAAGTCTCCTTTATGCATTAATTTTATATAGCGACCCAAGGTGGTGCCCCCAATTTGCCGCTGTATCTATCGTCACGGGCGGGTGAGCGCCCGGGATGACCATTTTCAATGTTCTGCAGCGATCTCTTCCGCCAGCTTTCTCAGTTTCCTGGCGGCAGCCTCGATATCAGAGTTCGCGAAGATTCCGCTCACGATCGCCG
>CABQGZ010001151.1 GCA_902463835.1 uncultured Lachnospiraceae bacterium | reverse complement strand
ATGAGATCGAGGAGATGCTGTGCGACAGCAATTTGCTTTTGGAGGCGCTTTGTGCGGTTCGGTGTGAAGAGGAGTTTTGCTGCGAATAGGACAAATCACACACCGCTGACAAAAAGAAACCGCTTTCCCACATGGAAAATGGTTTCTTTTTTCCGAATGTAAAATTAAAAAAATACAATCGACCTAACATCTCCATAAAAAAAGAAAGGTGGTATTTCCCATGAAAAAAGAAGATTTACCGGTTTACAAAAACAACGAAGAACTGCCTCTAGTGTTATCGACGAATGACGTTGCAGGCTATCTGAACATCTCCCCCAGCATGGCATATGAGTTGATGCGATCGAAAGATTTCCCATCCATTCAGATCAAACGATGCTACAAGATACAGCGTGAACAGTTTCTTCAGTGGATCAATCAGACGACTGGAAAAGTACTGTAAAGGGGGTGTGTTTCATGAGCAGAAAAAATGCAAATAACGAAGGTTCCAGTCGCAAACGTGCCAACGGGACTTGGGAAGGTCGTTACACAGATGGCTACAACGATGCCGGAAGACAGATCCAACGTTCTGTCTATGGCAAAACCCGAAAAGAAGTGGCAGACAAAATACGAGATATTCTGGTAAAGAAACAATCCGGCACTTACGTTTCACCCTCCAAGTACCAGCTCGGTGAATGGATGACACAATGGCTGCAAACCTATGCAAAGAACGCCATCAAGCCTTCCACATATATCAGCTACGAGGGCTACATTTACAACCATATCAATCCCTGTCTGGGCGGCTATCCCATCCAACAGATCACCACACCAATGGTGCAGGAATTCTACAATCAGAAGTTCCAGTCGGGCAGCAAGAGAGGCGGCGGCTTATCCCCGAAGACCTTGCGAAATATGCACAATATGTTCCACAAGGCAATGGAGCAGGCTCGCATCAATGGTATGATCGCAGTCAATCCAACAGACGGCACGACACTGCCACGCAGAGAGCAAAATGAAATGCGTGTACTGTCCCTGGAGGAAGAACGCCGGCTGCTGTCGGTCATTGGAATGCACCGTCTGGGCATGGCAATCCTCTTTGACCTTGCCACCGGACTTCGCATCGGAGAACTCTGTGCCCTCAAATGGTCGGACATCAACTTTCAGAAACAGACAGTGAAAATCAGCCGTACCTTGCAGCGAATCAAAAAGAGCCAGGCAGAACGGGATAATAACCTTTCCTACGGGCACTGCACACATATCATAGAGGCATCTGTAAAAACGCAAAGCGGTTTCCGAGAGATTCCCATTCCCAACAATGTATTTGCAAAGCTTATGGAGTACAAGGTGCAGATTCAGGATCAAGAGAAAGCCATGTGCTGTGGCTGTTATATGGATAATGGCTACCTCTTTGCATCACCTATGGGCGGATGTGTAGAGCCGAGCCATATGCGTGATGTGCTGAACTACCTGCTCCAAGTTGCCGGAATCGATTATGTGAACTTCCATGCTCTGCGTCATACATTTGCCACCCGTGCCATTGAACGTGGGGTAAATGTGAAAACCCTCAGCGATATTCTGGGCCATAGTCAGGTACAGATTACCATGGATTTGTATTGTCACACCTCCCTTGATCATATGCGTGATGTCATGAACAGTATGGCAGATTTGTTTTGAGGAATGAAAAGAACAACAG
>CABQGZ010001150.1 GCA_902463835.1 uncultured Lachnospiraceae bacterium | reverse complement strand
CCGAAATGTTGGAACAATTGCAAGCCCAATTCCGTGCATTGTGCCAGCGAAACCCTCTCTGCCGGGCCGGGTGTGGGGCGGCAGGCAGAACCGGTCCAGGGAATGCCTATGTTATTACATCTTTCTTAATTTTCCCTCCCCCATCTTGAAAATACGGAAAAGCTGTGCTATGCTTCCAGTATCAAACTATAAATGAGCAAATTTGTGAAAATGCCGAAAGTTACCCTATCCCCAGCATAGCGAGAGGCGTTCCGTTCTTGCCGCAATTATAAACATGCTGCACAACGTTACGCAGAACAAGCGTCTGCCAGTATTCGTAACCCTCTGAAAAAGAGCGCAGTACACCGCTGCCCACACAGCACAGGAAGTGGGTGAGCGACATCAGCAGCCAGAACCGGCGTATTCCGGTTGCGGAACGGAGCTGATATTTGTCCAGCGCAAGTTTCCCTTTGGTCGTTCGGAAAAACACCTCAACGTCGCAGGTATACCAGCTGTCACAAAGCAGATAGCCAATGTTCGGAGGTTCTGGAAGTGTATTCGCAATGCTGCTTACCATATCGATCTTACTCTGACTTTTGTCGTAAAGAAGGATCGCGTAGTTCAGAACCAGTTCTCCGCAAGCCAGCATGACACCGATCGCCTGATGCCCATAGTCCATCCGTCCCTTCAAATGAGACATATGGTCAGAGGTAGCTTCCATGGGATGCACCGCCTGTGACGAAGGCCGTGTTTTAGAAGCAATCGTGTCATCGATGATGCAAAGAACCGGCTGCTTGGTTTCACGGCCATGTTGATAGACCTTTTCAATAATAGATTCACGAAGATTCTTTTCCAATGCGGCAGGATCCCATTTCCCTTTGCTCAGAAAATGGGCCAAAGATGTACGGTGTCGGTCACTATACCGGACAAAATCCACCGTTTTTCCCCGGTATCCATCGAAAAAAGCAGGATTCGATTATTCGCAGGATATTATTACGCACACACGCTGTATAGGTATTGAAAGATTTTAGTTCGTTTAAAGTCTTGACCAAATCGATATTGTGTACTATACTGAGTTCCATAGACATCATTCCCTTGTCGTGTTGTTGGGCGTGTGGTAACCTCAGTATACACGATTTTGGGAATGATGTCTTTTCGTCATTTTAACAAATTTGCTCTTTTATAGTACCAAACAAAAAAGGAGGAATCCACTATGAAAAAAGTCCTCATTCTTCTGCTCTGCGCCGCCCTGCTGCTCTGCGGCTGCGGTGCCAGCAAATCGTCCTACGCGGCAAACGAGCAGGCCTACCCAGCCGAAACCGCGGCAGCGTCCTACGATACGGGCGGCTACGATGACCTGGATTCCGCCTTGAACCGCCTCAACACCGCCCTGGCAGAGGTAAGCGGCTATGTCCAGGACCAGAACATCTACAACGGAAGCGCCTACTATTCCGGCCGCCGCTACCGCAGCGCCAGCCTGACTCTGCGGATCCCCGCGGACAGCCTGGATGGGTTTCAGGCGGACGTGGCATCCCTGGCCAACGTGACCTCCTCCAGCAGAAGCTCCGAGGATGTGACGCTGCAATACGTGGACACGGAAAGCCGCATCACCGCCCTGAAAACCGAGCAGGACCGCCTCATGGAGCTCCTGAGCCAGGCCGAAACCATGGCAGACCTATTGGAAATCGAGTCC
>CABQGZ010001149.1 GCA_902463835.1 uncultured Lachnospiraceae bacterium | reverse complement strand
TACAGCCGGTTCAGGCGGGAATCCGAGCACTCGAACGCTCCGAGGTTTTCCTTTTCCGTAGATAGTGCTACCGCTGTGAAATCCTCTTTGTGAACGGAATCCGCTCCGCTGACGCGAAGATATCGAAATCCGTGGAATGTAAATGCCGCTTCATACTGGCACGGGCTTCCGTTAGAGATATAGACATCCCTTTGAGGCGCGATCATCGTATTGCAGTAATTTCCTGCCCTGTCGGTCACCTCAAAATATTCAAAGGTCAATTCCGCGCCCTTTGGCGCATCCACACGGATGCGCACTCTGCCGCAAAGCATCTGGCCGAAGTCAACGATCCACTCACCCTTGGGAGAACGATAAACCGTCCTTGCGGGAATCTGAGCCACCGGGCGCACCGGCTCCATGGGCTGGGCGCACAAATTTTTCACGGAGAAATCAGTCAACGCAACAAGGTGCTTTTCTCCCTCGGAGCGGGTATCGTCCCGCCTTTCTCCTAAAAACAGATCCGCGTACTCTACTGTGCCGAAAAAGCATTGTTCACTGCCATCCGAGCAAACCTGCTGCACCCTGCCATCCTGATAGGTAATCTCCAACTGGAACAGAACGGCGGGGTTTTCGGAGGTATCGGACAGCTCCTGCCGGGTTTGCGGGCAGAAATACCAGCCGTCCGCCACATAAAAGCGAAGCGTGTTTTGCCCTTGACGCAGGAGGCTCTCTACCGGGTAGGTCTGATAATACAGGACTTTTTCATATACCGTATGCTCCGGCGCGAACTCTCGGTCATCCGGACGCATGTCATTGACATAAGCCCGATAGATACCGTGTGCGGCAGCGTAAAATCTGGCAGACGCGATTTTTCCATTTAATCGGAAGGTTTTTTCAAACTGCACCGGTGGCTTCAGCGTCCAAAAGGGCGGACACGGAATCTCCGGCCGAAGAAGCGTGCTTTTAATCCAGCGGGCCTGCCATTCCTCTGGATGGAGGATGCCGGTTTCAAAGTGCCCTTCGCCGCAGGCGGCGTTGCCAGCCTGATCCCAAACGGTCACTTGCCATGTATATTTCGTTTTGCTTTGTAGCGACAGCCCCTCATAAGGAAGAAAGGACTGCTGCGGAGAGTGAATAATGCCGCTGTCCCATACGGTGTGAAAAGGGGCGCGCACGATCAGACAATAGGCGCTTTGCACCACATTGTTTTCGGAGCTTGACAGCATCCAGGAAAACTCCGGAGTGCCGTCGATCCCGATGGGTTCGGCACGGTGCAGTGTTCTCAAATGCCCGACCTGCAATACCTGCGATTCCGGAAGATACTGCTTTACGATTGCCGCATCAAAATAGTCCGGCGTGTCCTCGTTGCCCCAATGGAGATTCCGCATGGCACCGATTCCGGGCAGGTCAATGGTTTCCGTTGCTTTCGGAAGCTCCTGCCGGATACAGCTAATGATCGTTTTCAGGTATGTCTTGGGCAGGCCGCAGCGATCATGAGCGGTATAGATGCGGTCAAAGGGCAGTGCAGAGAGTTTTTCCAGCCTTTTGCAGTGCTCCTCCAGCGGAACGGTGGGCGTCAGGCCGTAAAGAAGCCGCCTGGCGCAGGTGTCGCCGGTGAATAGTGTGCCGGTTTGCCTGTCCAGGAAAAGAACGCTGCCCATAGTATGGCCGGGCAGATGAAGCACCTCCAGCCTG
>CABQGZ010001148.1 GCA_902463835.1 uncultured Lachnospiraceae bacterium | reverse complement strand
CTGTTATGCTGGCACATACACTTGGAAACCCGTTTGATCTGAAAGCGGTCAAAGATTTCTGTGACCGCCATAATCTGTGGCTGATCGAAGATAACTGTGATGCATTAGGTTCTGTTTATACGATTGACGGCGAGGATAAGCTGACCGGAACGATCGGTGATATCGGAACCTCCAGTTTCTATCCGCCGCATCACATGACCATGGGTGAGGGCGGTGCTGTTTATACAGACAATCCGCTGCTCAATAAGATAGCAAAGTCTCTTCGCGACTGGGGAAGGGACTGCGTCTGTGCACCGGGACAGGACAACCTGTGCGGACATCGTTTTGACCGTCAGTATGGAGAACTTCCGGTAGGATATGATCACAAATATGTTTATTCCCATTTCGGATACAACCTCAAGGCAACGGACATGCAGGCAGCAGTCGGCTGTGCACAGCTTAAGAAATTCCCATCCTTTGTAGAACGCAGGATCCACAATTTCAATTATCTGAAAGAAGCACTTAAGGGAACAGAGGACAAGCTGATCCTTCCGACAGCCTGTGAGAATTCCAGACCGAGCTGGTTTGGTTTCCTTATTACCTGCCGTGAGGGTGTGGACAGAAACAAGCTGGTTCAGGAAATTGAATCCAAAGGTGTGCAGACACGTATGCTGTTTGCAGGAAACCTGACCAAGCATCCGTGCTTTGACCAGATGCGTGCGACCGGAAAAGGCTATCGCATTGCCGGAACACTGGAAAATACAGACCGCATTCTGAGAGATACCTTCTGGATCGGTGTTTACCCGGGAATGACAGATGAGATGCTTTCCGCAATGGCAGATGCGATCAAAGAAGCTCTGAACTGACAGAAAGCAGATTGGAGAAAATATGATTTTAGATGAAAGACTTCGTTGGATGGGGTTCTGGATGCTGGATAAAATGAAGGGCGGAAAAATCCGGGAGTATTATGACCAGATCCGCTATGCCTGGAAAGAAGGCACTTCCATCGAAGAGACAGAAAAAAGAATACAGGATCTGATCGCGCATGCAGTCAGAACGACGGATTTTTATAAAGACTATCCGGAGGATATTTCGCTGAAAGATCTTCCGGTGGTAAATAAGGATACATTTCGTCAGCAGTATGATCGGTTCTTCTCATCCACATATAAAGACGCACCGGATAACCGTGTGATGTGTACCAGTGGTTCTACAGGAACACCGCTCCGTATGATCCAGAACAGAGACAAGATTCGGCATAATACAGCGGGAGGAATTTTCCTGGGCGCAGCAGCAGGCTATTACATAGGCATGAAGGAAGCTTTTATCCGCGTGTGGGTTAATAATGTCAAAAAAAGTAAATTTCAGTTGCTTCAGGAAAATTTGATTATGATGGACAGCCCCCGCATGGATGAAGCGGCACTGGCAGAAATGTTTCGTGTGATCGAGAAGAAAAAGGTGAAATGTCTTGTGGGCTATTCATCAGCTCTTGGAGAACTGAGTGATTATATCCGCAGATCGGGTACAGACTGCAGCAACTGCAGTGTCAGAGCAATCATACCGATTTCTGAAACTATGCCGGAACCGGTACGCAGAACGTTGGAAAGACAGTTTGGATGTCCGGTAAGAGCGTGGTATTCCAATGAGGAAAACGGCATCATGGGGCTTCAGAACGAAGATAACGAGGGTTATCGTATTG
>CABQGZ010001147.1 GCA_902463835.1 uncultured Lachnospiraceae bacterium | reverse complement strand
GTGTAAGATCAGGTCGATCTGATTCACAACAGGTCAGACCCGGAAAATAGGAGATTTTCTTTGCGTGTGCAAATAAGGACGGAAATTTAGTAAAATACCGTCCTTATTTATTTTGTCTAAAAGCAGTATAATAATGAAAGAGAACCTAATCAACAGGGCAACAAAAGAAAGGAGTTAATATGGGGAATTACTATTTAGCTGTTGACATCGGCGCCTCCAGCGGAAGACACATCCTGGGAACCATGGAAGGCGGAACCATGAAGCTGGAAGAAATCTACCGCTTTGAGAATGGAATGGAAGAGCGGAATGGTCACCTCTGCTGGAGCCACGACAAGCTGTTTGCGGAGATACTGACAGGACTGCGCAAATGCAAAGAACTGGGCAAGATTCCTGTGAGCATGGGTGTGGATACCTGGGGGGTAGATTTCGTCCTTCTGGATGAACATGATCAGATTCTGGGCGACACCGTAGGTTACAGGGACGGCAGAACAAGAGGAATGGATGAAAAGGTATATGAGCTCATATCGGAAGAAGACCTGTATGCAAGGACTGGGATTCAGAAGGCAATTTTCAACACCATCTATCAGCTGATGGCTGTAAAATGTGAGAATCCCAAGCATTTGGCACAGGCAAAAGCGATGCTGATGACACCGGACTATTTCCATTTCCTATTGACAGGTGTAAAGATGCAGGAATACACCAACGCCACTACCGGACAGCTGGTAGATCCAGTCACAAAGGATTGGGATTATGAACTGATTGATCTTCTCGGGTTTAACAGGGAGATCTTTCTGCCGATCCATACACCGGGAACTGTAGTGGGCCATTTTACGAAAGAGATTCAGGATCAGGTCGGATTTGACTGTGAGGTGGTATTGCCGGGAACACATGATACGGCTTCCGCAGTTCTGTCCGTGCCGGCCAACGATGATGACTTCCTTTATATCAGTTCCGGTACCTGGTCCCTGATGGGAATCGAATCCATGACAGCCAACTGCTCCCCCGAGAGCAAGGCGGCCAATATCACAAACGAGGGCGGATACGGCTATCGGTTCCGGTATCTGAAGAATATCATGGGACTTTGGATGATTCAGAATGTGAAGAAGGAACTGGACAACGAGTATTCCTTTGCAGAGCTCTGTGATATGGCCGCTAAATGCGATGATTTCCCTTCCAGAGTGGAGGTGGACGACGACTGTTTCCTGGCGCCAAAGAATATGATCGCTGAGGTACAGCGGTACTGCCGGGACACCGATCAGCCGGTGCCGGAGACTCCGGGAGAACTTTCCACTGTGATTTACAACAGTCTGGCGGAATGCTATGCCAGGACTGCGAAGGAGATCGAGAAGATCATGGGCAGAACATACAGCCGTATCCACGTGGTAGGCGGCGGCTCCAATGCACGCAGGCCCCACGGAGGCCACTGCCATCGGTAATCTGGCGGCCCAGATGCTGAAAGCCGGAGAATTTGCCACAGTAGAAGATGCCAGAACCTGCATCTATCAGTCCTTTGAAGTGAAAAAATTCTGAGAATAGGAGAATAGAATAATGACAGCAAAAGAAAGATATGAATCCGCAAGAGAGATCTACGCAAAGATGGGCGTAGACACCGAAAAAGCCATGGAGGTGTTAAAGGAGCTTCCTGTTTCCCTCCACTGCTGGCAGGGCGACGATG
>CABQGZ010001146.1 GCA_902463835.1 uncultured Lachnospiraceae bacterium | reverse complement strand
AGAAGCAGCGCATCACCATCATGCTGGACGATAAGGCGTTCCGCTTCTGGAATGTCAAGGCTGACCGCTGGGAAATCGAGGGCGGCGAGTATGAGCTGCTTGTCGGTGCAAACGTGGAGGACATCCGGCTGTGCGAGAAAATCTCCGTGCATGGAACAGCTACCGTGCATCCGTATGAGGATAGGGACTTGGATTGCTATTATAAGGGCAATGTGCTGCACGTTTCCGATGCGGACTTTGAAAAGCTGTTGGGGCATCCCATCCCGAATGGCAAAACAAAAATTGACCGCAATCTGACCTTGGGCGAACTGAACCACGCACGCAGCCCGCTGGGCTGGCTTGTCTGGCTTGTGCTGACGATCCTGCTGGATGTCAGCTATAAACGCGGCAAGCCGGACCTGAACATCTTGTTCCAGTACAATATGCCCCTTCGCGCCTTGGCAAAGATGACGAACGGCGCCATCAGCATGGGCATGGTGGACGGCATTGTCATGGAATTGCAGGGTTTCTGGATCCTGGGTCTTGTGCGGGTGATTTATGAAGCGATTAAGAATGTGGTGCTGAATGCGCAGACGGAAAAGCGTCTGCGCGGCGCTTGATGGAGGTTGCATTATGCAGTTCTGGAATAATTTTGCGGCTAAACACCCCGCCGCAGCCAAGTGGGTGCGCGAGGGCGGTCTGTTCGTCATCGTGTCGAATCTAATTACCGTGTTCAAGTATCTGCTGCTGCAATTTTTGCCCGCTGCGTTCAGCAGTCTGCCGGTGGTGGATTTCGGCTGGCCCGGCGTGGATGTGACCCTGTTTGGGGAAACCTTCAAGTGGAACATCCTCGGCTACGATGCCGCCCACGGCGGGCTGCCGTACTTTTGCGCTTACATGATTGCTATGGTGATTGGTGAATGCATCAACTTCCCGATCCAGCGCAATTTCGTGTTCCGCAGCAAGGGCAATTTAGGCAAGCAGATCGCGTGGTATGTGGTGGCGTTCTGCGTCATCACCTGCATCGTCAACTCCATCAACTGCGTATGGGTTGCCGTAGCCGGGCTGCTGGTGCCGGACTTTATTTATAACATCGGCACGACGGTTTTGAACGGCGGCGTGTCTATGGTCATTTTCTTCTTTGTCAACAAAATCATCTTCCCTGAAAGCGGGAAGTGATTCTGAAACCAAAATAACATCAAACCAAAAAGCGCATTGCAAAAGTACATGGCAATGCGCTTTTTTAAGTGCGCCCGAAGGGATTCGAACCTCTGGCCTTCCGGGTCGGAGAACTACGACGCGGCACGCAATTCGATGATATACAGTGATTTTTTGTTGGTTCTGCACTGCTAGGACACACCTATCACAAGCAATATAAAACAATGTGTCAACGATAAAAACTAACCACCGGCAGTAAAAAACACTGCCGGTGGTCAGTTGGTGGTCAAAAAATGGTCAATGCGTGCGAGATACGGCGCTGCCTTTTGCCTCACCGTAAGCCCTTTTCATAGCGGTAGTAGACACAACCCATTGTTTGCCGAATTTTCAGACATCAACGCCATTTACCAGTTTCCCATAGGACAAAGCTTTGCGCAGGGTAACAGTGATAAGAAAGTGATTTATACTTGACTGTTAGCTGACGGATTCGGGTGCTAAAAAAGACACCTATTCTTTTGAATCGACGTCCTTTTTTGTT
>CABQGZ010001145.1 GCA_902463835.1 uncultured Lachnospiraceae bacterium | reverse complement strand
GTCCGCTACGTTTTGGACGGAGCGAGAGCGCGTCTGATATGGGCATGTATCTTTCACTGGGGCGGGGCCGGTTGCTATATTAGGACACCTTTTCTCCGGGGCGTCCCTTTCGCCGTTTAGTAAACCATGTGCCTGCCCAAGCGGCGACCCCTTCGCCGCAAGAGTAACGATCTCCTTCCTGCGTCAAACCCTCATTTGTGAGAATAATTTTGGCGGACATTGCACATACTATTCCCCAAAAGCGCATCTGTGAGAGGGGAATTCGTATGAAACAGGAAAAGGAAGAATTCAAACCATATATTCCGGCAGACCAGACCATGCCGGAACTGACCTGGACGTCCATCTTTATGGGCGTCCTTCTGGCAGTCATCTTCGGCGCAGCGAACGCGTATCTGGGCCTCCGGGTGGGACTGACTGTGTCCGCCTCCATACCTGCGGCTGTCGTATCTATGGGAGTGATACGTATCCTGCTGCGTCGGGAATCCGTTCTCGAATGCAATATGGTGCAGACCATCGGCTCCGCAGGGGAATCTCTGGCGGCAGGAGCCATTTTTACACTGCCGGCCCTGTTCCTATGGGCGTCAGAAGGCCTGATGAAAAAGCCAAGCCTGTCGGAAATTACGCTGATTACGCTGTGCGGAGGAATACTGGGAATTCTCTTTATGGTTCCGCTTCGGAAAGCACTGATCGTAAAAGAACATAAAACGCTGCCTTACCCGGAGGGAACCGCCTGTGCGGAGGTACTTCTGGCCGGGGAGAAGGAGACGGGCAGTGCTGCTTCTGTCTTTGTTGGTATGGGTTTTGCAGCTGTGATTAAATTTCTGGTAGACGGATTGAAAATGATACCAAGTACTGTAACATGGAAGCTTTCTGCTCTGAAAACGGAAGTTTCCACGGAAATTTATCCGGCGTTGGTGGGGGTTGGTTATATCTGCGGACCAAGAATTGCTGCATATATGCTGGCAGGCGGCATTCTGGGGTGGCTGGTGTTGATTCCGGCCATTGTTACCTTTGGAGAGAACAACATCCTGTATCCGGCTACCGTGACAGTGGGAACACTTTTTGCGGAAAAAGGTGCCAGCGGTATATGGGGCAGCTATATCCGTTATATTGGAGCGGGAGCTGTGGCCGCCGGCGGAATTATCAGCCTGGTCAAGACGCTGCCGCTTCTCAACCTTCCGGGAAGCTGCGCGAGGGATACTGCCGGAGAAAAAAGCGGATACCAGGCAGAAGAAGTGCCGGAATAAACGTAAAGTGCCGGGGCGTGATCAGGAGCAGGCGAGTACAAAACAGCATGCGGGATTTCTGAGGACAGAGCAGGATCTGGATATGCGGGTGATTCTGGCAGGACTGCTGCTGATGGTTCTGGCAATCTGGCTTCTTCCGGTGATACCTGTTACATTTGTGGGAGCGCTGATAATTGTAATATTCGGGTTCTTGTTTGCGGCGGTATCCAGCCGCATGGTTGGTCTGGTGGGAAGCAGCAACAATCCGGTGTCCGGCATGGCGATTGCCACCTTGCTGCTGGCTGCACTGGTGCTAAAGCTTTCGGGAGAGGCGGGAACCTTTGGGATGCAGGGAGCGATCGCCATCGGTTCTGTCATCTGTATCATAGCCTGCATGGCAGGAGACACCTCTCAGGATCTGAAGACAGGCTATCTCTTAGGTGCAACAC
>CABQGZ010001144.1 GCA_902463835.1 uncultured Lachnospiraceae bacterium | reverse complement strand
GCCTCCCAGATCGATTTGCTGCCCGTCCATAAGCGGGTGCAGCGAAACTCCCGTGACAGGCGGACAGATACCGGGAATACCCTTTTTTACAAGGTCATGGTCCGCAGGATGCAGCCACGCCTCGGCTGCCGTTTCCAGATAATATACATGATCCGGGTGTCCATGGGTCAGCAGCACCGTGACAGGCTTATTGGCAAGACGGCAGGCAAAGGAATACAGCTCCGGCGTATCCACCGCCATGTCGATCAGGGCCGCCCGCTCCTCTCCCAGTATCAAATAGGAATTCTGTGTAGCCTGACCCGGTGCATCGGAAAACTCGTCGGAATTCGGTCCGTGCAGGCTGTCGGAAATACGGTAAATGCCCTTTGCCAGTTCTGCGGAAAACAGCTTACATTCCAATGCTTACACCTCCATTGCGTGAATTTTTCCAATTTCCCGAATGGCATTGTCAAATTGCTCCGTGGGCATACGGAACAGGGCAGCCCGGAACTTGGAGTCGTTCAGGCATTTGCTCATGGCCTCCGGGTCGTTCCGGTCCGTACCGGATACAATCTCCGGCACATAACGGCTCAGAACATCGACCGCTCTCTGGTCTGCCAGCAGCCGTTCATAGGGGGTAAAGGCTGAATACAGCGCAAGGTAGTCACGCTTTGGCCGAATATGAAAATCATAGCTTCCTGTGTGCAGAAGCTTGGGCTTCTGCTCGGGAAGACGCACCTCCGCCTCGCAGTCAAAGGGGATCTCTATATGAAAATACAAGCTGCCGTCGGGCTCGATTTTCCAATTCGACACATAAGTCCCGCTGGCACTGTCAAACCGGCACGCCATGCTTCCCAGACGGATCTCCGGAATCGGTGCAATTTTTGCTTTCCGGAAGCCGGGGGCAGTTGGGGATATCCCGGCTGCATAACGGTACAAAAACTCCACCACGCTGCCATAGGAATAGTGGTTCAGGCTGTTCATGCCGGTGCCGCTGACGGTTCCGTCCGGAAGAATGCTGTTCCACCGCTCCCAAATGGTCGTTGCTCCGAGATTGACGGCATACAGCCATCCGGGAAAGCCCTCATAAAGCAGCAAATCATAGGCTTTGTCCGCCATGCCGTTCTCCGCAAGCACACAGTTCATCATTGTCGCGCCTACGAAGCCGCCCTTTAGGCGGTTCAGGTCCTTCTTGAAGCGTCCCTTGAAGCCGGTCAGAATTCGCTCTTTGTCCATATAGACACCAAACTTCAAGGCTGCCAGATAGCCGGTCTGGGTATCCACAGCAAGCCGCCCGGTGGGGGTGAAGTATTCATTCAGGATGGCTTTGCGGATACTCTCCGCCCGATGGCGGTATTCGTCCGCCTCCGGTTTCTGTAAGATTTCCGCTGCCTGCGCAACATAGCAGGAGGAAGCATAATAGTACAGGGAGCAAATATACCCGCTGTCCGTTCTGCCGAAGGTAGATTGCTCCGTGGAGCCATCCAGTGCCAGCCAGTCGCCGAACTGGAATCCAAAATCATAGAGGTTTCTGCGTCCTCTGGCGCAGTCCATCCGAAAAACATAGTCCACCCAATCCTTCATCAGCGGGTAGTTCTCCTCTAGTTGGGTCTTGCTGCCATAGTAATCATACAGCATTTTGGGAATGAAGGTGGCCGCATCGCTCCAGATCCCGGCACAAAGTCCGGCGAACGCGTAGGG
>CABQGZ010001143.1 GCA_902463835.1 uncultured Lachnospiraceae bacterium | reverse complement strand
CTGTCCATCATCGAAGCAGGCGGCAGCGCGATCGCGCTCAATAGCGCTTCCAACGGCCGGCTTCTTTTGGCTGCACTGCAGGAGCGTCCAACAAACCACCCGCTCCTGCTTTGTCTCGACAACGATGAGACTGGTTGGGAGGCCTGCGCAAATCTCTCTAAGCAGCTACACGATTTAGGTGTATGTTTCCAAGATGTTTGCGTGGAGGTTTGCGGAGAAGCGAAGGACGCGAACGCCGGGCTCCAAGCGGACAGCATAAAATTCTTTGAGGTTGTGCGGAAGCTCAAAGTGGAATTTACCGAAGATATGAGCTGCCACCCCCAAAGCAAATAAAACACAGGGGGAAAGCACCACTGTATCAGCCTGTGAGAGAAAGATACAGTGGTGCTTTTTTAAGCTTTTACGGAGCCGACCAGAATGCCTGAGACAAAGTATTTTTGTAAAGTCGGGTAGACACACATGATCGGTATGATGGTAATAATCGTAATTGCCATTTTTAATCCCTGTGAAGTAACGTTGCTCAATCCGGCTCGGGGTGTTTCAATGTCTGTCTTTGTCGCTAACGTGGAGAACAGCAGGTATTGTAGCGCATGCAGCTTTTCGGCCAGCGCACAGTATATCTCGGTATCCAGCAATACGTTCCTTTCAGTGGAGTTTGTTTTCCTTAGTTTTGACTTACTTAAGAAACACCTCTATTACCGGAATAAGGATATTGGGTTTTAAGGCCGGTATATGCAGAATTACAGTCCCTGTTAGATCTTTTGCATAGGAACCTGGATGATTTACGCTATTTTCCTCAAAAAGAATTTCGCTGCCGTCATGTAAAAACTGTGCATATTCAATTTTTCCTGCCAGCTTAGGCAATTCTAGGTAACGGAATGGGTACTCGTACAAATGTACATATAGCCGCTTGCTATCTGCACTTTGCGTGTATTTGCATCCGTCCGGCGCTACAAGACCTGGTTCTGCCATGGTGCATCCATAAATGGATCGGCTGTTATATTTCATCCAATCCGCATAAACTTGCAACGCAGCTTCTGCGCGGTAGTCGAAATAGCCTCTGGAGGTAGGACCCACATTAATCATGAGATTGCCGCCAAGAGAGACCGATGTAATCAGCAGATGCAAAAGCATCTCCGGAGACTTCCATGTCGTCTCATCCCGGTGATAGCCCCAAGTGCCAGACATGGTATGGCAGGCTTCCCATACCACCAATTCGCCCGTTTCCGGGTGCCTAGGCCATACAGTAGGCTGATACTGTTCCGGAGTCCAAATATCCTGATCCAGATCTGCCCGATTATCAATAATAATGTCTGGCCAGATGCCCCGTGCTGTTGCAATCAGTTTTTCCGTTTCCCAATCATCTTTCCGTTTCCCGTTTGGCCACTCAGGGCAACCGTCGTAGGAAAAGTCCAACCACAGTATATCAATTTTTCCATAATTGCTTAAAAGCTCGGCAACCTGATCACGCATATACTGGGCATATTTCCGCATATCCCTGTTTTTGTTGAGCTCTTTTGCGTTCGCGTCGTCCTGCCTGGGATGATATTTATCTATGGGGAACTCTGGGTGGTGCCAATCGATGAGAGAATAGTAAAATCCTATACGAATTCCTTCCGCTCGGAATGCTTCAACATATTCTTTAACTAAATCTCTTTGAAAGGGTGTGTTTGTTATTTTATATGC
>CABQGZ010001142.1 GCA_902463835.1 uncultured Lachnospiraceae bacterium | reverse complement strand
GGGCGTCTGCGATTGGTGCCATGGGAACACCGCCGCCCTCCCATGGATGATTCATTCCAGCCACAAAGATCATCTTTGATATTCGCTTTGGCTCCCCGCCATCGAAGACTGCCGTCACCTCCGTAGTAGGCATTGTGAAAAGCGCTTTTACAGTAAGCAGAACATAGGTCAGGCTGCCCATTCCCAAATGATTCAAGAAACGCTTCAGCTTTGACGTCAGAGCAAGTCTGCACACATCCGCATCAATTCCAATGCCAGAGCTGATTGCAAAATAGCGGGGCGTGCCCTGCTCATCCATCACACATCCAAGATCCATGGGGAACACCTCCGCTGCATTCAGTACCCCCTCCAATGCTTCCATAGGATCCTTCGAAATGCCCAAACCTCTACCGAGGTCATTGCCAGAACCGGTGGCGATGTAGCCAAACCGTATCTCCTCAAAGTGGTGCATACCGTTGATGACCTCGTTGGCAGTGCCGTCCCCACCTACCACCACCAGGCATACTGGTTCTGTCTCACCCATTTCTGTCTCTTCTGATCCGCACTCACCTTTCTCATACGTCTTTTGTGCTCGCTGCATTTGTTTTATTGCGATTCCCTTGCTGCAAAGTTCACGTGCCAGATCCCTGGCATGTCCCTCATACTCCGTGACAAAGGCCTCGTAAGGCACCTCTCTTCTCTTTAATTCCTTCTCAAGCTCAATCCAGATCTTTCTGGCTTTTCCCGTTCGGGATGTTAGGTTTACAATAAAATAATACATCTGCCCCCTGCTTCCTTTCTCATAAGTACAGTTGACAGATGTATCATATTACAATGGCCTTATTTAAAATATGGAATGACTGGATGTCCATCCATAGCTGGCTCACCTGGGCATACGTCCGTACAACTGCATTTGTTTGCGGATTTTGCCGGCAAGGCTGCCGGTTGCGGCGCCCTTTTTCATTCTCCATTTCCAGTTACAGCCAAGGGTGGAAGGCGTGTTCATTCTCGCCTCACTGCCCAGGCCAAGAACATCCTGCATGGTGACGATGGCCAGGTCGCTTACGCTTCCCCAGGCTCCCTTCATCATCCCCCAGTGATAGCCCTCTTTCTCATTCAGCCGTAAATATTCTTTTGCAAATCTGACGCTGTCCTTCGGCGCCGACTTCATCCACCCTACTATTGTATCATTATCGTGGGTTCCTGTATAGACCACACTGTGATTTTTATAATTATGAGGCAGATAATCTCCGTCCTCACGGGTGTCAAAGGCAAACTGGATCAGTTTCATCCCCGGAAAACCGGAATCAACCACCAGCTTTCTCACGGAATCAGTCAAAAATCCCAGATCCTCCACAATGATATTCAGCTTGCCCAGCTTCTCCTCAATGGTTGTAAAAAGTTCTAGCCCTGGCCCCTTTCTCCAGGAGCCCCGTCTCGCTGTTGTATCGCCGTAAGGAATCGCATAGTAGGAATCGAATCCTCTGAAGTGGTCGATCCGCACCACATCAAAGAGACGAGACATATGGCCGATCCGTCTGGTCCACCATGCATAGCCGTCCTCCTTCATCACATCCCAACGAAACAATGGGTTCCCCCAGAGCTGTCCGTCGCTGGAAAAAGCATCCGGCGGACACCCTGCCACATCGATTGGATTTAAGTCTTCATCCAGGTAAAATTGCTCCGGATTCGCCCACACATCCGCACTGTCTCCGGC
>CABQGZ010001141.1 GCA_902463835.1 uncultured Lachnospiraceae bacterium | reverse complement strand
CCCAACATTTTTCAGTGATACCAAAAATACACTGTTGTGAAACAGCTCTGTAAAATTCTGCATTCCAACAAATTCCCAATCCGCCATACTGCTGCTGATGCTGGGCAGACTGTGCAGACTCATCAGAACCGTCCGGATAATAGGGTATGCAAACATCGCCAGAAAGCACAGCAGCGCAGGCCCAAGAGATATCACAACAAACAATCGTTCTCTTTTTTTCAACGTCTCCGTCTCCTTCCTATAATAGAAGGGGCCGCCGCATCAGAAATCATTCCCTCGGGGCCCCTGCCTTTCATTTCTCTATGTAGCTGCTTTTATTTCATCTGGGACTGAACAGCCTCTACGAACTGCTCCGGTGTAGTCTTTCCAGCTAAGAGATCGGTAAATGCCGCATTGATGATTGCGCGGATGTCGCCGTCTTCCTCAGCGCTTCCACCCCATACAAATGCATCGGTACTTGCCTCCATCAGTTCTCCTACACAGGTCAGCTTCTCTGGAAGTGACACTCCTTCGATTACCGGCAGCGCAGTCGCTTTATCCATCAGTTCCTGCTGGGTCTTAACAGATGAGAACTCCCGCAACAGCTTCCACGCTGCTTCCGGATGCTCGCATTTCTTGGTTACCGCGTAGAACTGACAGCCGGTGGTATAGGTGGTGTAAGGATACTGGGATCCCTCCGGAGCCGGGAAGAACATTGCTCCCCACTGGAAATCATCGCCGGTAATCTCAGCCACCTCGTTGGGCAGCCAGGATGCGTTGTACAGATACATAGCCGCAGTGCCTAAGGCGAATTCACCGTTCTGTGCAGCCGGGAATACATTCGATCCAACCGTGTCAGCAAAATATCCTTTTTCCCGCAGCTGGGCAAAATCCTTTGCCATCTGAAGCACCGCCGGATCACTCCACATCTCGCTGTTCTTCTCCGTCAACAGCTTTGTCACCCAGTCAACACCCTTCACCATAGCCAGATAGTGGCCGTACGCACTCTGCTGATAAGCATCGTCAACGGTAATGGGATCATAGCCTTTGTCCTTGATCTTCTGGCAGCAATCCAGGAATTCCGCCCAGGTAGCCGGCATTTTATCAATCCCTGCCTCCGCGAAGATTGCCTTATTGTAGTAGATCGTTCCGACAAAAGGCTGTGCCGGAATGTAATACCAGGACTTTCCGTCAGACGCAAAGCTCTTGGCAAAGGAAGCCATACCGCCGGAGATGGATGCTTCAAAATCGCTTCCCTCCATATAGGATGTCAGATCCGCCAGATACTCCTCACCCAGAGCAGTGATATTGCCGAAGCCGCTCTCTACGATGTCAATCTGATTGCCGGAATCCAGGCTGGATTTCAGGATGTCGCGAACGTCACGTCCTGCCCAGTTCACTTCCACCTTGTAGCCCGGATTGTCCGCTTCAAAGCGTGCGATCGCTTCCTTTAAGACTCCCGCTACATCCTCATTCTCGCTCCACTGTGCCCAATAGTGAAGAACCACATCCTTCTCAGGATTCTTTGTCTCCTCCTGCCCCTTTGGATTCTCGTTGGGTTTCTTGTCCTCATTGCCACAGGCTGCCGTACTAAGAACCATAACCCCGGCCAATAACAGTGCGCACAATTTCTTCAGTTTCATTTCATTTTCCTCCTTTATGATTGTGTAAAAATATATTTTCTCTCCTGTCTCCCGGAGACAAAACCAACCTGATGT
>CABQGZ010001140.1 GCA_902463835.1 uncultured Lachnospiraceae bacterium | reverse complement strand
GAATAATACTCCTTGATATTCTCAATCTTGGAGTACACGATACCCGCAATCTCCTGCTCCAGCAGGTGGTAGACAGCCTTTTGCAAATCACTGTCAATGGAGAGATACACGTCGTTCCCGGAGGTGGAATCCTTGAATTCCTTCATCTCCACAATGCGGCCCATATTGTCCACGTAGAATTTCTCGTACCCCTTGCCGCCCTGCAGTGTCTCCTCCAGCTCCTTTTCGATGCCGGACTTTCCAACGATATCCGTCAGGGTATAATCCTCATTCTTCTCCACAAGCTCATCGTACTCGTCCTGGGATACCTTGCCGGTGTAACCGATGATATGGGAAAAGTAGACGCTGTCCACGTACCGACGAACCGTATCCTCAGTGATGGAAATTCCCTGAAGACGGTCGGAATTCTCCTCTATGGCTGCTACCGTCACCGCAGATACGCCCTTGGCCACCGTGGTAGACACATACTTCTTATATTCATTCAGTGCAAGGCCATACCGGATCACAAGGATCTTATAGGCATCCTCCCTGGAGTAGAAGGGACGTTGATTATCGATGTCATCCTGTGTGACCTCATCCACACCCTCAATGCGGATTCCGAATTTTTTATCCGAACGCAGAAAATCGATGGCTTGCTCGGCCGTTGCGTCCTTTTCCTCATACTTCAGCTTATTTTTGTTGTCAGCCATATCCTCGATCTTTGTATAGCCGTACACGTCCGCACGGAAACGCTCCAGGCTCCGCCCTGTGAGGGTATACTCGTACGCTCCCTGTTCGTTGATGCGAATATTAAAATCATTGGACAACGTATCGCCGCCGGCCTCTACGATATCGATAATCTCCTTGATCTCGGCATTCAGCTTCAGATTCTTAGTCTTGGTGTTGTAGTAATAGCCATTGTCCTCCAGGGTGACCGAATAGGAAAGCTCATTGTAAGCCAGGAGCTTTCCGTTGCGGTCAAAGATATTGCCCCGGGTACCGGTGGTGGTAAGCTCCTTTTCAATGAGCAGTGTATACTTGTCCGCATACTCCTGTCCGTGAACGATCTGGAGATAAAAAATGCGCTGCAATAACACCCCGAACAAAATGAGCATGATCAGGGACAGTACAAACAATCTTGATTTCACTATGTTTTTCACAGCTTCTTTTATCGAATCAAACAAATTTTTTTGCGCTCCTTTTTTCAATCGCTTCCAGCTTCTGGTTGATTTTCAAAATAATAAAATACAAAAATACAGTGACCAGTATGGTGTACACAAACTCCGGCACCATGATGTGAATCAGGTAGTATCCGAACTGAAATCTTCCCCGGAACAGGAACAGGAAAAGATAAACCGCCAGGTTGGCGCCAAGGTCACTGGCTGAGATCAATATCATGGGAAGCTTTACATCATCCGGGAAAAAACGTTTGCGAAAGAACCCATTGATGTAGCCGATATACATATATGCAAGCGCATAAAAGCCTATCACACTTCCATAGAAAATGTCAAGCAGCAGTCCGCAGAAAAGTCCTACCCACATGCCTTCCTTACGGCCCCGCATAAATCCGAAGGCCGCTGTGACCACAATCATCAGATTGGGAGTGATAGAGGCAAAGGCCAGGGCCGTAAATAAGGTGCTCTGCAGCAAAAAGCATATGACAATAATGAAAAAAACTGCTATTTTACGTCTCATAATCTTTCCTACTCTTCTTCCAG
>CABQGZ010001139.1 GCA_902463835.1 uncultured Lachnospiraceae bacterium | reverse complement strand
CCGCCCTGCTTTGCGTTTACAAAAAGCAAAGCTTGCCATTACAGAAAATTAATGCTATAATACCATTAGGAGAAAATTGTGAAAATTTGGAGGGAAAATATCATGTTTTGTAATCGATGCGGTCAGGAAATTGACGAGGGACTGACGATCTGCCCGAACTGTGGAGCGAAGCAGGAGCAGCCGGAGGTCCGCGAAGACCCGAACTATGACGCCGTTATGCGAAAGGGCGCGGCTCATATGGGCGTTTCGCTTGGCAGGGCTATAGAGCTGTTTTTTATAAACTACGCGAATTTTACCGGGAGAGCGTCAAAAAGCGAGTATTGGTGGATATTTGTTTTCAATCTCATTATCTATCTTCCGCAGCTGATCATTTCCAAACATCTGCCCATTTTCAGTCTGCTGATCACACTGGGGCTTTTTGTTCCGCAGCTTTCTCTGGAAATAAGGAGACTGCATGACATAGGCAAGGAGTGGTATTGGATGTTTATGTCCTTAATTCCGCTTGCTGGTCCCATTATTATTCTGATATTCATGTGCACCGAGAGCGATACGGACAACAGATGGGGCTACGGACCGGAGCATCGGTAAACCTCCCGTGCGCGGCGGAATACTATTCATAAGATTTTTGCGAAAACAGACACACTGCCAGATACAGACCTATCGGGGTTTTGAGACTGTATCTGACAGAAATTTAAAGCAGAGGTGCTTGAAATTCACCTCTGCTTTTGTTCTTCACGGTCGGCAAGGTTTAAAAATATTGATATAAAATGCTATAGTACAGTCGGGTGATAAGTATGAAAATTACCGATCTCGGCAGTCAGATGTATTCAAAGGCGATTCTGTTAAAAGGTTTTGACAGGCGGAGTCTGATGTTTTATTTCAAAAGAAGGCAGCTGTATAAAGCATTGGAGGACATCGGGAATGTTATATGCCTGATGGGCGATGAGCTGCGTGAAAACGACAGCTACAGCGCACAATACAGCGACATTGTGTGCTTTGCAAAGGGAGTATTGTCGGATTGCCGGGAGGCTTTATCAGGCAAATCCAAAGGATATCGCGAGAAAGTTTCGCGCTTTTGTTACGGACTGCATAATCTTGCACTGCCGTTTTTGCCTTTGGATGATCGCATGAGGGTGTCTCCGGCTGTCGCAAAAATGAGTGATCTGCTGCCGAAGCTGCTGCGCCTTGCCGAGATAGAAAAATCGACCCAGCGCATGTCGGTCGAGATCGAAAAGACGCGCCGCCGCGTCAACGCACTTGAGCATGTTCTGATCCCGAGATATACCGAAACGATACGTTTCATATCGATGAAGCTGGAGGAAAGTGACCGTTCGAGCCGCACAAGGCTCATGAAGGTCAAGGACATGATGCTTGCCGAGGCGCACGATTTCCATTACTGATCTCAAAGCGCACCGGCAGATCACAAAAAGCAACAGATGTTAAAACGCAGCGCGCGGAGAAAGCACATGTCTTTCCTCCGCGCATTGTTTTTTTATAAGTTAAGTATTATAGGAGAATTATAGGCTTCGCCCACTGTGTTGAAAGGTAAAGATAAATTTTAGTTCAGCGGTGTGAGTGAACAATGAATTAATTGACGCATCGTAGGGCAGGGGCAGGGCTCTGCCGTTATTTCCCACAACAAATTAAATTTTAACATTTGGTTTTAATATACGATTTAATTTACTGACAGACGTAGGGAA
>CABQGZ010001138.1 GCA_902463835.1 uncultured Lachnospiraceae bacterium | reverse complement strand
GCTGGTGGGCGGCGGTGAGGATATGCCGAAGATACAGGCAAAGGCGCGGGAGCTTGGCATTGCAGATCACGTCTGCTTTTTGGGCGTCCGCAGTGACGTTGCCGATCTGATGCAGGCCATGGATGTGTTTGCGTTTCCGTCTCTGTATGAGGGGCTTGGAATTGCCCTAATCGAAGCGCAGGCATCAGGCTTGCCGTGCATTGTATCAGACACAATCCCCCCGGAAGCGTACCTAACCGATCTTGTGTTTTCCCAAAAACTATCAGCATCCCCGGAAGGATGGGCTGACGCGATCCTTAAAAAGCGTAATACCCCTCGCGCGGATCGCAGCGCCGAAATTGCCGCCCATGGCTTCGACATCACCACGGAGGCTGTCAAACTACAGGAGTTCTATTTGGAGGCATATAAATGAGTTTTTTACGAAAAACGGTCATGTTGCTGAACCGTGAATTTCCTACAGAGACACTGATCAAGCGAGGTATGAGGGTCGGCAAAGACTTTAATCGCCAACAGGGCTGCTTTCTTGACCCATCGCACTGTTTCCTGATTACCATCGGTGATGATGTGACCATGAGCATCCGCGTGACTGTCATGGCACACGACGCCAGTACAAAGAAGATGCTTGGCTACACGAAAATCGGGCAGGTGCATATCGGAAACCATGTTTTTATCGGAGCCAATACAACCATCCTGCCCGGGGTTACCATTGGAGATTATGCGGTAATCGGAGCGGGTAGCGTTGTTACGCATGATATTCCTGCTCGGACGGTTGCGGCTGGTGTTCCGGCCAAGAAAATCTGCGATGTGGATACATACGCCGAACGCTTTCAGATGCAGATGTGTGCGAAAAATACGTTTGGGGATGCATATCGGATGGGACATGGTCTGGATGAAACCAAGAAAAAGGAGATTCTTGCCGCAACAGATGGCAAGACTGCCTTTATTAAGTGAGCAGAAGGTGCAACTATGGCAACGCAAAAGTCGATCACCGTTTTCACACCAACCTATAACCGAGCCTATATTCTGCCGAAGTGTTATGAGAGCCTGTGCCATCAAACCTGCAAGGACTTTGAATGGCTGATTATAGACGATGGCTCGACGGACGGAACAAAAGAGCTTGTCGCTCGATGGCAGGTGCATGAGAACGGCTATCCGATCCGTTACATTTACAAGCAGAATGGTGGCCTGCACACGGGATATAACACCGCTATTGCCAATATGGATACAGAGCTGTCCGTCTGCATTGATTCTGATGATTCTATGCCAGAGGATGCGATAGAACGTATCCTCACTGAGTGGCAGAGTGTGAAAGATAGCGGGGCTGCTGGGCTGATTGGCTTGGATTTGGATCAGACCGGAAAATTGATCGGCAAACCGCTGCCGGAAGGCGAGTTAATCAATGCGGCATCCCTGCTCTGTATTCCGGGGATGGGTGACAAAAAATACGTTGTACGCAATGATCTCTTGCGCACCGTGGCTCCTATGCCGGTGTTTGAGGGAGAAAAGAACTTTAATCCGCATTATCTGATTATCAAATTGTCGAAGGAGCATTGCTTTCATCCGATTAATCAATGCTTCTGCCTCGTGGAGTATCAGCCTGATGGTATGACGGCGAATATCTGGAAACAATATATCAACAGCCCCCGCAGCTTTGCCGAGCTGCGGCGTGCGATTATGGAGGTCCCGGGCTTGACATGGGAGTAT
>CABQGZ010001137.1 GCA_902463835.1 uncultured Lachnospiraceae bacterium | reverse complement strand
GACTAATCCACTGCATGAGTATTGGAATGGAGGAACAAATGAGTATTGTCTGAGTAACATGACAAGTGCGTTTTTCGGTGATCCAGCGCCAAAAGAAGGAACGAATAAGATCAGCTTTGTGGCAGTTCTCGATAAAGATGTATTAAATGTATGGTTTAACAATGTCTTCTGCTGGCATATTACATTGACCAATAATCATGTTCGGCTTGGATTTACGCCAGACAGTAATTATAAGATATATTTGATAAATGGTAACACTAAAGCGTGCAAGATGACGGATCTGAAGGTTCAGATGGGCTATCAGGTGGACTATAAGGCGGAAGATCCTGTCTGGGTAGATAAGAGCGGGATGACATATGACGCGGAAAATGATGGTTATGTGTCTTTAGGTGGTCAGTCAGACTATCTGTACAGCAGCGCGGCAGCCGGAAGCATAGGTGTATCAGCGGACGTTGCAGCAGCTGGGAAAAATGTTGGAATCGCCGTGCGGGTAGGGAACGAATCCCTGGTGTTCCTTTCCAGCAACGAGGGAGGGTTCTACTACGTTACAAATCATAGTGGCCTTGATCCGAACGTTACAGCGCCAACTGGTTGTCCCTTGCGTGATGAAAATGGAAACGGCAATATCAAGGGTCTGGTGAAGGATGGAAGCTTTTATCTTTTCTTTAATGACCAGCAAGTGCTGTCTAGGAAGATGAGCGATCTGTTTACAGATTATAACGAAAGCAGTTCGGTATCTATGGGCTTTGGCACCTGGTGGTCGGGAGGCTTGCACTTTTCAAACGTGAAGTACCTGTCTCCGGAAGAGGTAGATGCTACCGTAGTAACCGCAGAATAACCAAGTCGAAGAACTTAGAAAGTGGCAATCATATATGAATAGAAATGGAAAAGTGAAAAAGAAAAAAGGGATGGTGAGAGACCGTTTTACCAGTACGGCTGTGGCGGCGATCCCATTGGTGGGCTGGCTCCTGTTTGGAGTCATCCCGCTGGCTCTGGCTCTTGTCGTCGGCTTTACGGAATTACATTCTACGGATCTGACGGAGATGAAGTTTGTCGGCTTTGAGAACTTTAAGACCATTTTGACAAATGGGGATGGACATACTTACCTGTCCTATCTTGGTACGTTTATTTTTATGCTGAGTGTTCCCGTCACAATCGGACTGGCGTTATATATCGCCAATAAGGTGAACCGGACGAAAATCGGAAAGAAGTTCTTCCGCGCGATATTTTTTATTCCATTCGTCTGCTCCATGGTTGTTGTGAGTATGACATTCCGGCTTTTGTTCAAGCCGGACGGCGTGGTGAATGCAATCTTTCAAAAGCTGGGATTTATGCCCCAGGGATGGTTGGCGGACAGTCCGGTAAGCTTTCTGGCCATAGCGATCGTTCTGTCCATCTGGAGCGGCATAGGCTGGTGCATTGTATTGTTCCAGGCGGCGCTTGCCAGTGTGGACAACAGCTATTATGAGGCCGCGAAGCTGGACGGCGCTACTCCGCGGCAGATGTTCTGGCAGATTACCTGGCCAGCGATATCGCCGACGACTTCGTATCTGTTCACAATGAAACTGATTGGGGCGCTGCAGGTTATGACAGAGACATACGTGCTCAGCAGCAATCTGAAATATGTAGCGCGCTGGCCGGGAACAACGGTGCATGCCGGAGATACTGTGGTTCGGCATATATACAATATGATATTTGAATCGAG
>CABQGZ010001136.1 GCA_902463835.1 uncultured Lachnospiraceae bacterium | reverse complement strand
TTCCAGGCTCTCGTAATCTTCATGGCGGCGCCGCCATTTTCCCCGGCGCCTGTCTCCATCCATGCGTTAAACTGCGAAAACAATCCCTCTCTGCTCTTTGGCATAGTGCTGTTGGAAATCCCGTTATAGCTCCCATCATGTACTATCGTCGTAAAGTCCGTTCCCGCTTCATCAAACGTATTGGTAATGTGATCTGCAGACGTGTTTTCTCCCGAAGGCACAGAGGCGGTCTTTGGCTGTTCTGCAGCTGCATGGAAAGTACGAAAAGCAGAAAATACAAGCACTACGACAAGCGTCAAAGCAGATAGTCGTCTTTTCAACCTTTTTCCCTTTAATCCTTTCAATTTCATTCTTCCACCTCCGTTACCGTGGTATCTACCCATAATCGTCCTTCTTCCGGTTTCTGATACAATCGCACATAATCAATAAAATATTCTGTTGGAAGCTCCCCCGTCTTAACCAATGTAGTAATCCAGGATGAATCCTCTACAAATAAATGATTGTTAAACATTAGATACAGTGGATTTCCAAACGCCGACATATCTTCATTGTCATCAAAGCTCTTGCTGATATCAAAGGTCTGATATTTTACTCCGTCTACGTACATAGAAATCTCCGTCGCCGTCATTTCACATCCATATGTATGGTATTCCTGATCGAGCTTTCCACTGTCATTGTTGAACGTATAGCTGTTTTTCTCGTTTGGCCATGGTCTGGACTCATTACTGTAATGTTTGTGAATATTCGCATGTACCGTATCCACACTTCCGAAATTTTCAAAGATATCTATCTCAATGCCATAATCCTTCTTTGCTATACCTGAATTTGCCTTATCTGACAAATAATAGCTATCGCAGATCCAAAACGATGGCCATGCGCCACTCTGAAACGGCACCCTTGCTCTGATCTCTACATATCCATAGGTAAAATTCATATTATTGCTGGTAGCCACAGTGTATGGAACTCTGTATCTTACTCCCTCTGCCGTTGGATCAAAACAGCGGATCGCACGTAATTGAAGCCGTCCGTCAGCCTGCGCCACTACGTCCTCACCGTGAGCAATCTGCATGGTCGACGTTCCTGCCATATTTCCCTTGAATGTCCACTTGGTTCGATCCAGCGCAGCACCTTCAAACTCGTCGCCCCAGACATATTCATATCCATCCAGCTTCGCAGATACAAAATCCGTATCCATTTGAAACGTATATGCTTTATTCTTTTCCGGAGCAAGGCGGATAAATTTCCAGACAGCTGAATTAACCGTAACATCATGACCGCCATTCAACACAAGCTTGGAATCCTTGATTCGTACTTCCAGAGATCCTTCTGCAAGTCCGCCGCCACTCTGACTGCGGTTGGTGCTGCCAATCAGCACCTCCTTCTCCACTTCCGCAGTTTTATCCGTAACAATCTTCAGATCGATTCCCTGGCTTTCAGAATAATACTGTTGTAATGCTTCTGCGGATTTCATTGCTGCCAAATTACCCTCCGCAACCACGATCACATACCCTTCCGGACCGTTCCAATCGACTGTTTCATACGCAAAATCACCGTCTCTGTCAATGAACTTCTCATCCTCACCGCTTACGTCTTCTTTCACATATTCAGGCCGGTTTGTTCCCACTTCATTCAAATCTTCTTTCTCCTTTTCACAAGAATTTAAAGATAATACGAGACACATACCAAAAAATAAATTTATTATTTTT
>CABQGZ010001135.1 GCA_902463835.1 uncultured Lachnospiraceae bacterium | reverse complement strand
CGCATCTTCGCTTGCCTTACCGAAACCCTCTGTCTCATAACGGCAAAATCGTGCAAGGCCCATCATTTGAGTGTTCTTCTGATCTGCTCCGGTATGGAGCATTTTAATAAAACGCTCTTGCATCATCAAAAAAGCAGCAGATAGATCAGTTAAGTCAGGGGCGGCTGCAGCAAAAGCCCAGCATGCTGCCATCTCAATCGATTTATGAAGCATTTCGCTGTCCAAGTTTGCACAGATGTCATGATCGGTATGGTAATCCTTATCCATCCACTGCATAAAGGTGATGCATGGGATGCCGACCGTTGGATCGCAGTAGACATAATGGTCGCTTCCGCCGTTGTATTCCATGATCTGCGAGTGGAATGGCGTTACATGCCCGTCGATATTGAAACTTGGCGCCTCGCAGTTCGACAGGCGACGAATATAGGCCATCAGGTCAATAAGAAATGATGGCAGCGAATCGGGTGTCGCCCATATCCCCAACAGGCCTGAGCGCCCCTCTTGGCGGCGGCCAATCATATCAAGATTGATTGCTGCTTTTATATTTTTCAACTGCCGTTCCTGCGTTGCAAGATAGGCAAATGTACCGCTGACTTCCGGCACAAGAAGCATCCGCAATCCAAACTTAGGACGCGGCAGTTGTTCCTCCTGGATCAAACGGGAGAGGACACTGAGTGCCTCCATTGCGCCCGCGCAGCCGGAGGCGTTGTCATTGGAACAGGCTCTTGCATGGCACAGATGAGCGGTAATCACGATCTCACCTTCACTCTCGCCGGGGATGAAAGCATTGACAATGTGTGCACTGCCGGGGAAGGAATCCGCCTCTATACGGATGCGGCAGGTCGGCGCATTCCGTCCCTGCTCCTCTGCCTTGCGGCATTGTGCCTTGAGCCATTCGCCTTGTTTGGGGGACAAGACAAAGCCACAGAACGGCGTTTCATCTTCGTCCCAGTAAAAACTGAAAAAGCTGCGCGAATCACCCGCTGTCTCACGATTTTTTGTATAAGTTTCGGGGATGTAGTCGGTGATCAGACCCAGGGCACCCTTTTCCTTGACCGCCCAAAGGTATTGTGAATACGGCGCGTCAGGAACAAAGACCATCTTTCCATCGAAAACGATGTTGGAATACGCCTCAGCGAGGTGCCCCCGGTCAAGCATGATGATAGGGACATTGTCCGCCTGACACTCACCGCTGCGCTGGATCATCGACATAGGGTCGGCCTGATAATCACATAACAACCGCTTTTCGGGTGTCTGTAACTGTAAGATGCCTTTTGTGCAGGTCCAGCCATCAAAGCCCTTTTGCGACCATAGCTGGCTCCCACGCTCCAAGGAGATCTTCATGACAGAGCAATCCACCGCATTTTTGCGCATCTGATCGGCACAATACTCTGCCGCAGTATCATAGCCGCCAGACAGCTGGACTCTATTGTATGAGCTGATCTTTGCGACATAGGACAACGCTCTCTGGCCAGAGATGGCTTCACGCAACAGCATTAGATGATCCTTAATCTGCATAGTTTCCTTTCTGTGCATAACTGCAGCGACAAACAGCCCGTTTCAAACCAGGCAATTCCGGAATGAAACGGGCTGTCAGATTCTGTTATTTAGCGCTTGTTCCGATCACTTGCCAGCCTTGCCGGTCGTGCTGTAATAGAAGTTCTCGGGATACGGATCGCCTTCCTTGTAGTCGGCGGGATACTGAAC
>CABQGZ010001134.1 GCA_902463835.1 uncultured Lachnospiraceae bacterium | reverse complement strand
TGTGGATCTGAAGGAGACCATGACGGTGGAGGACGCCCTGAAGCGCATCCGCCGGACCGGACCGGACAAGGAGACCATCAACGTCTGCTACGTCATTGATGACTGGCGGCACCTCATCGGCGTCCTCTCCATCCGTACTCTGCTGCTGGCGGAGGAGGATGACATCATCGGGGACATCATGGAGCGGAACTACATCTGCGTCCAGACGCTGGACGATCAGGAGGAAACCGCCCGTGCCCTGAGCAAATATGACTTTCTGGCCCTGCCTGTGGTGGACACGGAAAACCGTCTGGTGGGTATCGTCACCGTCGATGACGCCATCGACGTTTTGCAGGAAGAGACCACGGAGGATATGGAAAAGATGGCGGCTATGCTGCCGACGGACAAGCCCTACCTCCGCACCAGTGCCTTTGACACCTTCAAATCCCGTATTCCGTGGCTGCTGCTATTGATGGTCTCCGCCACCTTTACCGGCCAGATCATCTCCAGCTTTGAGGACGCCCTCAGCGCCTTCACCATCCTCACCGCCTATATCCCCATGCTGATGGACACCGGCGGCAACTGCGGCTCTCAGGCCAGCGTCACGGTGATCCGCGGCCTGTCTCTGGGCGAGATCGAATTTTCCGACCTGATCCAGGTGGTCTGGAAGGAGTGCCGGGTGGCGCTGCTGTGCGGCACCGTTCTGGCCGGCGCCAACTTCGCCAAGCTGATGCTGCTGGACCGGATAGTATTCCACAATCCCATTACCGTCACCGTAGCCGCCGTCATCTGCCTGACGCTGGTGTGCACCGTGTTCGCCGCCAAGATCGTAGGCTGTATGCTGCCGCTACTGGCTAAAAAGATCGGCTTTGACCCGGCGGTGATGGCCTCTCCCTTCATCACCACCATCGTGGATGCCCTCTCCCTGCTGATCTACTTCCGCTTCGCCTCTTTCCTGCTGGGTATCTGAAAAGTGTATAAAAACGCCCCTGTATGGCTGCGTCATACAGGGGCGCTCTTTATGTGGAATCCAGCAAGCTGGACGTTTTCAGTCAAAAGCAAATCTCTTCGCGGTTACTTACCTCTGCGGAAATAACAAGCTTCGGAGTATCGCCACGACAAATGGAAAAGGTAAACCCATCCCTAACGGCTCTTTGAATGCTATTATCTGCCAATTCGACTTTATATCCCATAGACATCATCACCCGCTCAAATTCTGTAGGCTCCGATTCTACTGTTAGTCCATATACAAATACAGCCGGGTCGGTTATTTCTATTGTTGTAACATATTGTCCATCATCGGCATAGTCCGGCCAAGCGGTCAGAAGATAGGACACCCGCACATTGGGTTTCCCCCCCTGCGTGCTCATGTGGTAATCTTTTCCCAAAAACTCCCGCGCACCCATCCAGCCGGTTATTTCATCATGTCCGTTCCAGTCAACGGATGACACATCGTCACATATCCAAAATTCCAGAGTTGTATTCTTTGGTCTTGGTGGAAAATATGGTCTTGTCAAAGATACTACCGCACATATTACAACGAACAGAATCCCTAGTGGCGCAAGGACAATGATCAGCTTTTTTACCTTCATATTATGGCCCCCTAAATTTTGGCCCGTCCGTCCTATCTTCTCAAATCCCCTGCAAATGGAAATCCGGGGTATACTCCTCCTTGGCGGAGGTGCGCTCCTGAGTGAAGCCGTCGGCAATGCCGCAGTCCGCCATGTAC
>CABQGZ010001133.1 GCA_902463835.1 uncultured Lachnospiraceae bacterium | reverse complement strand
GTATCATACGCCCGAACAGCATCAGCTGATATGCGTTCTTTGTCTCCCCGGTGAGCACCTGCTTTTCGTAAGCCATGGAAAACTTATCTTCATAGGTGTAAGTGGTTATGCCCAGAATGTCGGCGTCCGCCGGGCAATATTGGTAATGATCCACCTCAGCGTTGTCGTTGTAAATAGGGATCTTCCCCTCCACCAGCATATCTCCTGCCTTCACCACGCTTCCCTTTTCCACAAGCGGTGTTCCTTTCCTTGTGAAAATGCTGTGAATCTCGGCATCCTTCGCAGCCACAAGATCTACGGGAGTGTCACCATTCCCCACGGGTTTTGTCTCATTTGTCACAAGATTTTCCTGGATATCAATGATGAGCCGCGTTCCCTGTATCTTCACGGAAGCCCAGATGACATCGTCATACTGACTTCGCAGTAGTTCCTCCAGGGACGCACAGTCCAGCTTGCTCTTTGGAATGCCATGGTGGATTTGCTTTTCCTCCAGGAATTTTAAAATGGTACTGTCCGTTCTATGTAGGTTCCCGTTGACTTCGATATTCCAGATAAACAGCGACATCATGTAGAGGGAGACACCACACAGGGCAATCCCGGCGAAAAAGATCTTTCGTTTCCGGTAGCGATGAAGGAAAAAGGGAAAGCCGTACCGCTTCATGATCCACAGCCTTGTCTTTGTTTTCCTCAAAATCGGCTTCAGCTGGCGAAATCCTTTGACACTGATGCAGAATTCGTAATGTTCGTCCCTGTATTCCAGGTTCCAGATCAGAATATTGCGGTTGCTGCACAGATTTAAAAACCGCTCCGGGGCATAGCCGGTCAGGCGGACTCTCACATAGCCCTGCATATATTTTAGCTTATCTGCAAACAAATTCCCACTCCTTATGGATCATATATGATTGCCTGGATCATGCCTGTGACCTTCATCTCATCGTTGGTATAGTATTCGATCAGCAGGCGTTTGCCCCGGACTTCGACCTGGCAGGTCTTTGTCTGGAGGCGGATTTTTTCACAGGTGTATTCTATGATGCCGCGGTAATTTTCAATCAACACCTCAGATCGTCCGGTGGCGGTCAGGATCACTGCACCATATAGGATATCCTTTGGAAGCTCTAACGATTCCACGATATTGGATTTCACTTTTTTAAAATGTTGTTTTCCCATATGCTACTATATGAGGGGTGGGGCGTGTCTTATGCATAGGATTGTAGGGGCGGCCGAGGGTAAGGTCACTGGGGACGGCCGAGGGTAAGGTCGCTGGGGACGGTCGTGGGTAAGGTCCCTGGCTGCTTTACTGGCTGGCTTAACATCGGACCACTGGCGGTTGCTTTACTGGCTGCTTAACGTCAGGGCTGCTTTCAATCTGCCTTCTCTGGAAACAAATCGTTGCTTATCACAGCCTTGATCATTGATACATGTTCTGGAATTTCTTCCGTGATTTCATATGCTGTTACTATTTTTCCGTAGGCTTCTATGGCTTTTTCCATGCTGTTGGCATAGATTGTAGCGAGGGTATCGCCGTTTGATACGTAATCGCCGCGCTTTTTGTTGAGCAATATGCCTACGGAGAGATCGATCTGGCTTTCTTTGGTAGCGCGGCCTCCGCCGAGGATGAGGCTTGCCAGGCCGATTTCTTCTGCCAGAATGCGATGTATGTAGCCTTCCTGGGTGTTTTTTACCTCCAGGGTGTATTTGGCACAGGGGAGAAG
>CABQGZ010001132.1 GCA_902463835.1 uncultured Lachnospiraceae bacterium | reverse complement strand
GGATATTATATCGGAGAAAACGAACGAAAAATGGCAGAATTTTTAAATCAGATGCCGGAGGAAAAGATTCAGGCTATGGCGGACACTTACACGGAGGGCTATCGGATCGGTTTTGAGGTTACCAAAAAGGATCTGTCCAAAAAGAAAACCGTGGACATCTATTATCCCATCGGGTTTGAGCGCATGGTGCGGGCAGCGATTTTGAACTTTGGAAAGCTGGGATTAAAGCCTGTGATCCGAAGCTGGAACGGGAGAGTCGGCGTAAGCTTTACTTCTCCCAACGAACAATATGATTTTGACCACAAGGCGGATGCGGCAGCTTACCTGGATAAGGCCTATGTGGAACGCAGGCTGGAATGTTTGCGCGCAAGCTTCGAGAAGCACAAGGAGCTGGCGGCGTTGTACGCAGGCCCTGCGGTGATCGAGACCTTTGGAAACGAGCCTTTTACGCCGGAGAGTAAACCGGAGAACTACGAGTACAGTCAGAAACAGCAGGAGCTGAACGTGTATCTCTCTGGCATGGCGGGACAGATTACCAATCAGTATATCAAGGGGGAGGAGCGCAGCTTTACCATCATCGCTTATCCTATCCCGGCCATAGGAGAGCAGTTTGAGGAAATTTTTGAAAAAACAGTGGAACTGAACAACCTGGATTATTCCCTGTATCAGCGGATGCAGCAGAAGATCATCGATGTGCTGGATCAGGCTGAGTACGTGCACATCAAGGGACGCGGGAAGAACAGAACCGATCTTCGGGTTGCGATCCGTCCTCTTGCCAATCCGGCCAAAGAGACTGCCTTTGAAAATTGCGTGGCGGACGTGAACATTCCGGTGGGAGAGGTGTTCACTTCTCCAAAGCTTACGGGTACGGACGGAACACTCCATGTGACAGAGGTTTACCTGAACCAGCTGAAGTACATGGATCTGGAATTGAAATTTGAAGATGGGATGATTGCGTCCTACCGTTGTGGGAATTTTGCGGATGAGAAGGAGAATCAGAAGTTCCTGAAGGAAAATCTTCTCTATCATCACGAAAGTCTGCCCATGGGAGAATTTGCCATCGGCACCAACACAACGGCTTACAAGATGGGGCGGGATTATGAGATTGGCGCCAAGCTGCCCATTCTGATCGCGGAGAAAACAGGTCCTCATTTTGCGGTGGGAGATACCTGCTACAGCTGGGCGGAGGATACCCCGGTATATAACCCGGACGGCAAGGAGATCGTGGCGAGGGACAATGAGATCTCTCTGCTGCGAAAAGAGGATCCCCAGAAGGCGTACTTCAACTGTCACACCGACATCACCATTCCCTATGACGAGCTGGACACCATCACGGTGGTCACCAGGGAGGGAGCACGCCTTTCAGTCATCGCAGGCGGAAAATTCGTGGTGCCGGGGACAGAGGAACTGAATGTACCGCTGGAGTAGGCGGGAATCATGTGTTGTTAGTTTTCAGATGTAATCAAAGAGCCCCTGGATCACATCTGATATCTCGATGATATCGGGCAGTGAGAGTCTGTCCATGAAGCGGAAACCTCTGACATTCAGATCAAGCAATGCCAGTTTTTCACATTGCACATACCCGTTATACGTTTTGGATGAGATGGGTATGTGCAATGGTCCGTTTATGGAATTATCAAAGATTGGACAGCCGATTATTTCGCCTGTAGCGTTAAAAAAATCTTTGCTGACAACCAGCACAGGATGCTTTATTT
>CABQGZ010001131.1 GCA_902463835.1 uncultured Lachnospiraceae bacterium | reverse complement strand
CCGCTGCATCGGCGTGAAGAACTCCTCCATGCCTGTGGAAGACATTGAGAAGTGGATTCACTGCGGTGCCAAGGTTGTCTTCAACGGCCCCGATGAGCAACTGCTGGGCGGCCTGGTCTCCGGCGCTACCGGCGCCATCGGCGGCACCTACGGCGCTATGCCTGAGGTCTACCTGAAGATTTTCGAGCTGGCAAAGTCCGGCAAGGATCTGGACAAGGCCCGTGAGCTGCAGCAGGATGCCTGCCAGATCATCTACAAGATGTGCTCCGGCAAGGGCAATATGTATGCCATGATCAAGGAGATCCTCCGTCAGACCGGCGGCCCCGACATCGGCGGCGTCCGGGAACCCCTGCTGGGCCTCCAGGAGGGCGACAAGGAAATCGCCAAGGAGTGCGTAGCCATGATCAGCACCGTGAAGGCAAAGCTGTAAGGCAAATTTCATACTTTCGCGGGGACGGTTTTGTACCGTCCCCGTTTGCTGTGCCGGGAGAGGGAGCCGTCATTGTGTCGTGTTTTTTGCGTGCATCAATCTTTATTTTGTGGATTTTATAAAAAGAGAAAAGATGCTAGACTACGAATGGGTCAATTCTCAGGAAGAGATGACACCGCAATTTTTCGAGTGACTTTTAAGGAGGATACAATTATGGCACTGTCTCTGGATTCTAAAGTTCGCGATATTATGCGCAGCCCCGAGGGCAAGCAGGTTATGGAGAAGTACGCCCCCGGCTCCAGCACGGATCCCCGCATGAAGCTGGTTGGGGCGCTGACCTATCGGAAGCTGCTGTCCTACCCCGAATCGGCCGAGACTGCAAAGTTTGCCGATCAGATCGATGAAGATCTGAAGAAGTGCTCCCGCTAAAACTTCCAATACATCATAACCCAACGACCGCCGCGGATTATTCCGCGGCGGTCGTTTCTTTGGAGGCATGAACCATATCCTCTATTTCCATGGCTTTCAGGATGATTTCCAGCTGAAGACGGGTGTCCGGGTCTTTCAGACTGATGTCCAGCTCCCGTTCAATGCGGTTGATCCGGTCCACAACGGTGCTGCGGTGAACAAAAAGCTCCTCTGCTGTCTGAGAATAAGACATACTCGTGCGCAGAAAGGTCCGCAGTGTGTCCAGATAGGAGATGGGGCCTACCTTGTCATGCCGAATCAGGGCTTGCAGCCGCTCTGTGAAATAGGCTTGCGCGGGCAGGTTCCCCATGGAGTTGATGACCATATTGATCAGCGCGTAGGAACGAAAATAAAACAGCCTGGTGCCCGGATTGGTGATTTTTCCGCTCTCTACGGCAGCTTCTGCTTGCATATAGGCAACGCAGGCCCCGTATGGGTCAGAAAAGCCATTGCTAATACCGGCAACACCGTTGGTTTCCCGCAGAAATTTGCTCATGCGGCTGTTGAGCGCGGCATAGTAATCCCCACGCTTGTCCGTCAGCGGAACAACATTCAGAAAGCATACAATGGTATTTTTCTTCGGAAAGGCGTAGGATTCCGGAAATTCCCGCTCAAAAGCACCGCAGATATAGTCCCTGGGCAGCCTGGAAGAGCGGTTGGCGCAGTATTGGGTGATGCAGACAAAATGCTGTCCTTCCTGCATGACATTCAGCGCCCATTTCTGATTTGCCGTCAGCGGATAGCCGTTTACAAGATTGGCAAAGGCTGTTTTCAAAACGGATTGCTCGCTGATGAGAATGGATGGATCCCGCTCTATGG
>CABQGZ010001130.1 GCA_902463835.1 uncultured Lachnospiraceae bacterium | reverse complement strand
CTGCACGACGATGGCGGTCAGGGCGCAGAGACGGCGATCCGGCTGGGGCTGCGGATAACAAAGGTATCTCCGGATACAGGTGCGGCACAGGGCAGTGGGGAGTTCTATATCTACGAACCCAACTGCGATACGCATACCTCGTCCAGTACGTCGGACGTTGCGGAGACGAAAAGCATCGACGGGGAGGACACGTTGATCGACACAGCACATCTGATCCGTCAGACGGCTTCCAGGTGGAGCGAAGCGTCGCCTGTACTGTCAAGTGTTACCATCAAGTCACTGGGAAGGTTTACCACGCCTACCAGACTGTTTACATTGCAGCCGGGGGAGATCGCAGCCATAGAACTGTATATATGGCTGGAAGGACAGGATATGGACTGCACCAATGTTATTGATGAAGCGCAGATCATAGCCAATCTCCAATTTGCCACTGATTACGATGGGCAAGGTGGACTTGTGGATATACCGGGTTGATTTTCGGGCAGCCTGCGTGCAGGCTTGACTGTTTATCAGATATATGAAAAAAAGCAACGATCGAAGGGAGAAGATCCATGAAGAAAAAGGTTGAAAAAGAGTCCGTGGAGACGATGACCGAACAGATCCCGGAACAGAGCAAGGGAAAGCGTATAGCAAATACCATTGTAAATGTGGTACTGGTGGTAGCGATCGTTCTGGCAGCGCTGTGTACGTACACCAGCTATGTCAGCACCAGCGGCAACGGTGTGCCCAGCATCTTTGGTATCCGTATGCTGTCCATCCAGACGAAGTCCATGTATCCTACGCTGAATTCCGGAGATATGATCTTTGACTCGGCAGTCAAAGATCCCAGCCAGCTGGCGATCGGAGACATCATTACTTACTGGACCGTCATCGACGGTGAGCGCGTATTGAATACCCATAGAATTACGCAGATCTACGATGGCGGCGGTCACCTGATCTTCCAGACAAAGGGTGATAACAACACCATCGAGGACTCTCTGACGGTGCATGAGTCTGAGATCGTGGGGCAGTATAATGGCGCGAAAATTGCCGGACTGGGAAAAGTATTTGACTACCTGCAGACCAGCACAGGCTTCCTGATTGTAGTGGTAGTGCCTGTGGCACTGTTCTTTATCTATCATTTGATCCAGTTCTTCCGCGTGCTCTTTGAGTACAACAACATCAAGAGCAAGCTCCAGTATGAACAGGAGCGCGGTAAGAACGAAGATATTCTGGAGGACGAGAAGCGGAAGCTGGAGGAATCCAAGAAGGCCGAGAGAGAACGCCTGGAAAACGAGCTGCGTGAGAAGCTCAGAGCAGAGTTGACAGCAACGATGCCGGCACAACCAGCAGCACCGGAAATTCCGACCGAGAAGGCTCCGAAAGAAACAGCTGAGGAGATGGAAGCGCGCATTCGTGCAGAGATGGAAGCGGAGGCCAAGGCCAAGAAAGAGGTCGAGGAACGTGCTGCGATGGAGGCAGAGATCCGTGCTAAGATAAAGGCGGAGATGGAAGCCAAAGCCAAAGAAGACGCGAATGCGTGATCAGTGTATGTAGCCTGACCGTACCAGCGATAAGATCATTACGTCCTGATGAGGGCAGTAGAGGTGGGAAATGGACAACTTTTTGAAATACTTTTATCAGGACGTGGGACGGGTATTCCGCGCATTTCTCGATATATTCGCATCATTCTTTAATTTCGTGAACTACTTGTTCAACTTTCCTATGAGGCTGAAGC
>CABQGZ010001129.1 GCA_902463835.1 uncultured Lachnospiraceae bacterium | reverse complement strand
GTCGAAGAAACTCCGAAAAGCTCCAGCAAAACATCGTTGTGAGGAGGAAGCAGTGATTTCAACGGTTCTAATTCAAATACTTGATAACGGTTTCCACGAACCCAGTACATATACTGAGACTCCACGATTTCGTTGAGCCGAGAATCATCAATCCTCCTCAATTCCTGGATGTGCGCAGCCCAGAAATGATAAAAGAACATGAAGCTTTTGTACAATTCATCGAAATCAGCTACAATCTGAGCATGGAGCGCCGCTTCCTCATTTGGTTCGGAGGGAACATAGTTGTTTTCTGTAGATACAAAAATGCTTTGGACATACTCCTGCGCGCGGATTATTGCGTTAGCATCACTCGAGCATTCTATCTCGCTGAAAATATTCATTTGCCCCATGGCTGCTAAGCTTCTCAGATACATGAGGAGTGAATAAGGATCGCACTGGGCTACTTTTTCTTTAAGCGATTTTACTTCCAGCGCGATTTTTTTGTATTGGGAAGTATATTCCGTGCGCATATACTCCATCTGCGCAGAATGCTGCTTAGGCGTTCGATTGTTTCTTACGATGGTATTTCTTCCAAAGCGTGCCATCTCGAATACGCCATTGGAAAAGTAATCGTCTGGACGGACAGCCTTGTTCTTTTCCCTGCGTTCACGACTTTTTCTGCTCATACCGTCCCTCCTTAGATTATGGATGAAAGCGAAAGAAATGTGTCGATGTAATTTAGCAAACATTGTGTATAAGCTTAATTTCGATACAATATTACCGCGTTATACCATAGTTCTCACAGCTATGGATGGGTTAGGAATTTTGAGGCCAAACCGGCGTCAGAAACCCTTGGTTGTGTTTTGTTCGATGGAAATTCAGTCCCATCCATACAAGTGCGCCGCAGCAGTCAAAACTTACTTGTCCGTCCGCTGACCTTTGCTTTTGCCTATATTTCTTATGTAGCGGCATCCGCTGGTTTTGTAGTTTGAGCAGCCGAAGAATCCCCCGTATGGGCCACTCCTTCGCACCAGCCGGCCGCCGCACAGGGGGCAGGCATATTGCTCCCGGCGCATAGCTTCTCCGTACACTTCATCAATTTCCTTCACGAAAACCGATTCGTTTCCTTTTAGCGTGACAAGCCACACCTTCTTCTTCGCCCTCGTCATTGCAACATAAAACAGGCGGCGTTCTTCGGCAAAGGGATAGTGGTCACAATTATCGAGAAGCAGCTGTAAAATAGGGGCATCGGCGATTTGGCTGGGGAATCCCATGCCGTATGCCTTGGTGTTCAGCAGAAATACATAGTCCGCCTGTAACCCCTTGGAGCCATGAGCTGTCATAAAGGAGATCTGCAAGTCGGTGCGCCTGGCAAAGGACACCTCCGTCCGCCCCAGGGCAGCGTTGTACTGATAGGAAAATTGACTGTATCCATCCAGCATTTTTATATCAAATCGGTATCTTCCCAGGAACAGTACCGAGCTTTTCTCAGGCAGTTCCCGCAGCCTTTCGGCAAGAAATTCCACTGCGTAGGACTCCGTATACCCTGTGATCTTCTCCATAGAAAAGCCCCGATCCTCAACGGCGCTGCGCAGCTGCTTCTGATTTTGCTCGGGGTTTTTCATAATAAAGCCGCTGCTGACGGATATCAAGCTCTGCGGAAACCGATAGGTTGTTTCAATGCGGCTAATGGCCGAGGCACCCCAGTATTTTTCAAAGTTGAGGATAAAGCCAATAT
>CABQGZ010001128.1 GCA_902463835.1 uncultured Lachnospiraceae bacterium | reverse complement strand
TCACCCACCACACCGTCACCGCGGGTGGAAGCGCGCACAAGTACGCCGTTCTCATATTCCAAGCTGCAGGAAAGGCCGTCGATCTTGATCTCGACGACATATTCCGGCTCGATCCCGGCTTCCCGTACCCGGCGGTCAAAATCGCGCAGTTCATCGAAGGAAAACGCATCCAGAAGGCTTTCCATCTTCACAGCATGCGTCACCGTGGCAAAGCGCCCGCTGGGGGTGCCGCCCACTTTCTGGGTCGGAGAATTCGCAGTGACCAGCTGCGGAAATTCTGCCTCCAGTGCTTTCAGCTCCCGGGTCAAAGCGTCATATTCAAAATCCTCCAGCTCCGGGGCATCCTGATCATAGTATAAACGGTTGTTCCTTTCAATGATCACGCGCAGCTCTTCCGCGCGTTTGCGTGCCTGTTCCAGTTCCACGTTCGTTTACTCTCCTTTTCCCAATACCAATACGGTAATTATACCATATTTCAAAAGCAAAATACAGCCAAAAGTGCTTCCGGTGACCTGGGAGTGGACGTGCCGAATCCTAACAAGACAGTCGCTTTATTTTGCCCAGGTGGGTTCCTCCGTGCCATCATAATCGAACAGGCCGTCATTTTTTTCTTCCATGGCCTTGATCATGTGGTAGGTGTATTCGTTATACGGCGTGGGAATCCCAAGCTCCTTTCCCATCCGCATCAGAGCTCCCGAGAACATATCGATCTCTGTATGCCGTCCGGCATCCAGATCCTGCAGAGTGGAATAACGGGCCGTGGCAGGAACAGCGCATCCGTGGCTGACGGCATCTGCAATGCGCAGATCAATGCCCCGTGCAGTTGCAATGGCTTCCAGTTCCCGGCGCAGGCCATCGCTGATGGCTTTCATGTGGACGCTGTCCCGGTAGCAGCCTACACCGGCCCCCAGAATCGCCTGCGGCAGATTGTTGCAGACGTTCAGCCGGAACTTGCTCCACATCTCTTCCTGAATATGCTCCGTGACCCGGAAGTTGACCCCGGAATCCGTGAACAGTTCCCGCACTGCCTTGACACGTTCACTCTCAAACGGTGCAAATCGCTCGCCATAGATCACGCCAAGTGTTGCATCCGGGTCAAAATGGTAACCATCCGCTTCCTTGTGAGATGCAACCTTAATGAAGGAATACAGCAGATGCTCTGCACCCACCTGTGCGGCGATCAGCTCTTCGCTGTCCACACCGTTCATCAGACTCATTACAACGGTATTGCTGCCGACAGCGGTCTTGATGCTTTCCAGAGCTCCGGGCAGTGAGCCATATTTCAGTGCAACGACCAACAGGTCTACGCCCTGCGCTTCCTGCGGGGTCCAGACCTCCGGGCGGTAAACTGCTCCATTGATGGCGCAGCCGCTTTCTTTCAGCCGCCGGGCACGGTTGCCTTCCGCGATCACACCCAGACGGATATTATCCTTTTTAGAAAGCCCCCAGATGATGTAAGAGCCCACCGCTCCAGCGCCCAAAATGGCAACAGATTGTATTTTCATGTTATGTTCCCCCTCTTTGATTTGTCCGATTCTATTGTAGCACGAATTCGATTTGCTGGGAAGAGAAATGAAAATGCGAAGCCACTTTTGCACATAGATTTTACAGCAATTTGATTGCAACGGACTCTAAAGTATCCTACAATAATAAGTGCATTATTTTGCAAGGAGATGGTATAAGGCCATGACATATAAAGAAATCAGACACAATGAAGA